>CAYGUN010000419.1:0-1504 GCA_964353025.1 uncultured Bacteriovoracaceae bacterium | reverse complement strand
TCCTAAATACCAGTAAAATAAGTCAACTAGAAGAATCAAGCAATATTGAGGAAACAAGAACCTATAAAGGAATTTCTTTTTCTCCGAAAGTTTCTACCTATTACAAGAAAGACAAAGTTTTAGGAGAACTTGATTTTATTACAGGGTTTAGCATTCAATCAGAACTCCCTTATACCGTAAAGTCATCCCAAAGGCCTGAAAATCCAACATGGTGGCAATCTAATGCGAGCGATAGCTTTGCTATTGAACCCAGTTTTGAAATGTCTCTTTTCATAGGTTTACAATCAAGTATATAGCCCTTCGGTAATTATTTCCCTCCAAGAAGATTTAATTCAGTTAGCTCTCTTAAGCGCCGATTTGTTAATTGAGTATCATTTTTCAAAAAACTAGGAGGGTTTTATGAGTCAAACAAAAGCAGTTAATAAAGAAGTTCTTTTCCAACAACTAGGTAACACTTGGTATATCTTTACCGAGGTTGATAATGAAGTTGTCTATTCTGTAATGCCTGATGGCATGGACCCAAGAGAGACAAAACTAGAGCTTTATCAAGTAATTGAAGACCATTTACAAAAAGTTGCTCAGCAATATAGAGGCGCTGAAATAGCTTAAAAATGGCAGCTCCAAAGTATAATAAAATTCCAAAAAAAGAGGGCCTAAATAGCTCTTCTGAAAAGGAACAAGTTAAACTGTACCAAGATAAACTCAAAGAACTTCTTAAAAACAAAGATATGGCCAAAAAGGCCGCATTAATTATTGAGCAGATGCTAGCAAATAAGAAATAAATAGTGCATCTGCTTACTTCTCATTCCCACCTAAACATGCTAGTTTTTTCGTAAATTCTTAAAAGGAAATACGATGAATGTAAATTTTTATAACTTTCAAAAACTTCATAATGAACCCCTACAAAACGAAATTCTTAAACGATTTGAAGAAATAGTAAGAGGGAACGGCTTTGTAGAAGGAAAATATAATAAAAGTTTTGAAGAAAGATTTTCAAAACTGCAAGAAACAAAACACGCTCTACTTTTAGCAAATGGGACTGATGCACTAGAAATTGCTCTACAAGCGTACGGTATTTCCCATGGGGATAAAGTTGGTATCGCTGCCATTAGCTTTTTCGCAACCGCCGAATGTGTTATCACTGAAGGAGCAACTCCTGTTTTTATTGATGTGGATGAAAAAACGGGCTTAATGGATCCCGCGTCTCTTAAAAGAGTTTTAAAAGAGCACGACTTAAAAGCTATTATCCCGGTTCATATCTACGGACTCCCTGCTCCTGTTGAAGAACTTGAAGCAATATGCAAACCAAAAAATATTAAAATTATTGAAGATGGAGCCCAGGGGCAAGGTGGATTTTATAAAAATGGAAAACCCATTGGTTCATCAAATAACCTGACTACCTTTTCATTTTATCCAACAAAAAACTTAGGTGCTTTTGGGGATGCTGGTGCGATTACTACCAACGATGACAAGCTAGCAGAAAATATTATGTCGATTCGAAATC
>CAYGUN010000418.1:0-1508 GCA_964353025.1 uncultured Bacteriovoracaceae bacterium | reverse complement strand
ACAAAGTTCCACCAAATATGTCGTTTTTCAGGAAAAACTTCTCCACCAAAAAGCATAAATTGAACGTCCTCAATGACATCAAAACTAATACGGCTACCTTTCTTAAAAGTAATGAGATTAAAGCGCTCATAGGTATTTCCATCAATGCGGACTTTCCCATCAACAATATAAACGGCGCCTTCTGCATTTTCTTTTAACTTATATTCAAAAGGACAATCCTTGTTGGCGTGCCCACTTAAATAGAAAAGATCTGAATAAACAGGAATAGGTGATTTTTGCTTGAATGCTTCTCCTGCTATCAGCCTAAGTTTAAACCCATCTTGCTCAATCATAGGAAGTTCTTTTTCTTTCATATGAACAAAACTTGGAGCAATATCTTCATGCTCCCGAGGTAGGGCCACCCAAAGTTGAATACCCTCTAAAACAACTTTCTCCTCTTTTGAAAAAGCACGCTCACTATGAACAATTCCACTGCCTGCGGTCATCCAATTTACTTCACCTGGTTTAATATATTGCTCATTTTGCAAACTATCTCTATGCAAAATTTCACCACTAAACAGATAGGTAATTGTGGCCAGTCCAATATGAGGGTGTGAACGAACCTTCATCTCCTTGCCATTTTCTAAAATGACAGGGCCCATATGATCCCAAAAAATAAAAGGGCCCACCATTCTTTTATTGGCTTGAGGAAGAGATCTTCTTACGATGAAGTTATCTCCTATGTCCTTCACCTTAGAGCTTATTATAATATCTACATTACTGTCCATGTTCTAACCGCCCCATTTTCCCTTGTTGGAAATCACGAATCGCTTCATAGATTTCCCTTTCAGTATTCATGACAAAAGGCCCATGAGCAACTATTGGTTCATCGATAGGTTCAGCGTTTAAAACAAGCAGCTCAGCTCCACTCGTAGATAATAACTCAAGCTCATTACCCTCTTTTTCAAAAACTAATAAATTCTTCTCTTTATATTCGACTCCATCCATTTGAATGGACCCTTTTCTAACGAGAACTACTGTATTCGTATCAGAGTCTAAATCTAAATTGATTTTATCCTTTAATGAGACTTCATAAACATTTATGGGAGTAAAAGTTTTACAAGCTCCTTGTGCATTTTCAAAATGTCCTGCAATCACTTTAATCTCACTATTGCCTTTTTTGACCCGTGGGAAACTCTTATTGCTCACACCTTGATAGCGAGGTTTACTCATTTTATCTTGAGTTCTTAAATTCACCCAAAGTTGGACCATTTCAAACTCTCCACCATTACGAGTAAAGTCCTCTGAGTGAAATTCTTCGTGCACAACTCCGCTGGCAGCCGTCATCCACTGAACATCACCTTCTTTAATTGTCCCACCTCCTCCAGCCGAATCTCGATGAGTCACCTCACCACTGTATGCAAAGGTAACTGTCTCAAAACCTCGGTGAGGATGCTCTCCTACTCCTTTTTTCTTTTCAGAGCTTTCAAACTTTTGAGCTGGCGCATAGTCGAGCAATATAAAAGGAC
>CAYGUN010000417.1:0-1515 GCA_964353025.1 uncultured Bacteriovoracaceae bacterium | reverse complement strand
GCCTCATTGGATGCAAGAAATAAGACGGCACTGGCCACTTCTTCTCCTGTGCCAAAGCGCTTAACTGGAATAGACTTTTTGTATTCGGCCACCTGTTCTACTGGCAAATCATTAATAAGTTCTGTCTCGATAAAACCAGGGGCAATGCAATTGACCGTAATTTTCTTTTTCGCAACTTCTTTACTTAGAGATTTAGTTAAAGCAATTTGTCCGGCCTTGGATGCAGCGTAATTTGCTTGTCCCTGAAATCCCATTTTTGCTCCCGCTGAACTCATATTAATAATTCTGCCATAACGATTTTTCATAAAATGCAGGACTGCAAGTTTACACATATTGAACGTACCTTTGAGATTAATATCTAAGACTTGATCCCAGTCTTCTTCGCTCATCATGGCCAAAACTGCATCACGTCTGATACCTGAATTATTCACTAAAACTTGTACGTTATGTCCTTCATTTTCAATTTCATTAAAGAAATTTTGGCAAGATTGAAAATTTGAGACGTTAAATTTCTTAAGAATTAATTTATCACTAAAAGTTGCTATTTCTTCTTTGAAGCTATTGGCCGTTGTATCATTACTGGCATAAGTGGCAATCACCTTGGCCCCTTCTTTAAGGAAGGCCATAGAAATAGCTTTTCCAATCCCTCTTGTTCCACCAGTTACAATGACAGTTTGATTTTCAAATTTAAGCATGGGGCCTCTCTTCGTGATTGCTTTGATTTAAAACACTTTGCTCATTTTGATAGAGATAACTTTCAACTTCATTGGCCTGAATAACTCCATAGTTGGCAGCACCCAACCAGCCTGACATAATGATTCCTACTGAGCCACTGTGAAATAGGCCTTTTACTTCTTTGTGTAAGTTCATGCTTATCTCAAGTCCTTCAAACTTAGTTCCAAAAGAAGAACCCTTTTTGTGATGAGTATAGCGCTCAACTGTTTTAGGAGTGGCACAATCAATAAAATCTAATTTTGAACGGATATCAGGTATAAATTGCTCTAAGCAATTAAGAGTATCTTCTATTAAGTGATTCTTTGCTTCTTCATATTTATCATCACTAAGTTTTACCCAATCTTCATAATGAGCATTGGTTGATGAGACAATATAATATTTTTCAATTTCTTCATGAGGTCTTGTATCAGGATAATAAATAGAAAATGTTCGACTCGTTACTTTCTGGGCCAAAAGTTCCTTCGTATTAAAAGTATCAGCAGACGATGTAAAAACAAGATCTCCAATAAACGGGATTGATTCTCCTTCTTTTATGGCCATATAGACCTGGCAGCTACTCGAATTAAGCCTTACGGCACGGGCCTTTTGTATGAAATCAGCACTGAAATGCTTGGGCCCGGCCATATCAAAAATAGTCGAGAGAAGATTTGAATTTGAAAGCACACTCTTTGCTTTGATCAAACTTCCATCTAGCATAACACCTTGGGTTTGCCCGTTTTCAATAACAATATTTTCAACTAATGAATGCATTTTGATATCAACTCTATTTTTAAGTAGTTA
>CAYGUN010000416.1:0-1557 GCA_964353025.1 uncultured Bacteriovoracaceae bacterium | reverse complement strand
GACTCGTATAGAATCACAGCTGATTGGTTTGTTTGAAAAAGATTAGCAATTCCAAAACTACCAATGGCAATAGCAAGAGCATAGAACTTGGCCAGAGGCTTAAACTTTGACCCAAGCCCTTCTTGCATATAATACATGGGCCCACCATGGACGACTCCATCATCATCAATTTTCCTATACATGATGGCCAGAGTGCACTCTGCAAACTTCGTGGCCATTCCAATGAAGCCTGCCACTATCATCCAAAAAATCCCCCCTGGTCCCCCCAGTTTAATAACAATGGCCACAATTCCAATATTACCTAAACCGATCGTTGCACTAAGAGCAGTACACAGGGCCTGAAAGTGAGAAATTTCACCTGGATCATCCGGGTTATCATATTTTCCTCTCACTACTTGAATGCCATGAAAAAAGGCCTTTAGTTGAATTCCCCCAAAGGGCCCTCCCAGAAAAAGCGAAAGCCCAAGTCCTGACAAAATGAGCAGTGCGATGGTAGGCAATCCCCAGACATAATCAACAGTAATAGATAAAAATCGTTCTAATTGCTCCATTGAACCGCTCCTTTGAAAAAGTAAATTCTAACAAATGCAGCAGCATAAAACCAATTCAATAGCTCAATGAAAAAATTGACTATTATAATAAGAAACGAAATAGGCAATAGAATAACTCTGATAACAAATTTATCCATATTTTTTAAAAGACTTGGCCCCTATACAATAAGAATGTGGGACCAATAAAGTATTATCTATTTACTCGGCTTGTAGGAATTATCCTACTACAAATTGCTGCTATCCTTGGAACGGGATGGTATTATCTCAATCACCAATACTTACAGCAAAAAATTGATAAAAGCTTTAATGAACTGAAGGCCATTAGTCAGAATATTCATTATTTCTATAAGCATCAATTTGATGAAATTACATCCATTACGAAGCATAATTATTTTTCCTCTCTTAATAAACAAAAAGCAAAAGAAAGATTAGAAGAGTATTTGAAAACAAGACAGCTCATCACTTCCATTCATTATTATAATGCAAAAGGATTTTTAGAATTTGTGGCATGGGGAGACACTGTCGACCATTATGTTCCAGAAAAACATTACTCTAAACATTTTGATCAAAACTTTGTCACTTATTTTGAAAAAGCTTTAAAAACAAAAAAACCTTTTCTCAGTGAAGCTCTTTATACCAAAAGCAATATTTTCTATCATGTTGGTTTTGTACCAGTATTTAAAGGCAAAAATAAAGAAGTTCAAGGTATATTAAGCTTTGCCTTTTTCCCACGATTAAACCCCTTTGAGAAATCGTTTTCAGGTCTTTCTCTCTATCAAAACAATTTCCTAGTTCTCACAGATAATAATGCCAATATTATCTCATCCAATAATATTGATATTGATGTCATTAAGACTCCAATGAAAAACTTCATTGAAAAAAGAGGATTTACTAAAGAGACACCATTTAATTATAAAACAAAAGAGATTGATGATTTGAAATACAATATTAATGGTAAAAATTATTTTTTTATATCATTCAAAGTTAAAGAACTTCCATTTATTGA
>CAYGUN010000415.1:0-1559 GCA_964353025.1 uncultured Bacteriovoracaceae bacterium | reverse complement strand
AATTAAAAGTTGGACAAAATATCTATAATCCACTTGAAAAACAAAAAGAGAGAGTGGGAAAAATTCTTCAGATGCATTCAAATAAAAGACAAGAAATTCCATCTGCTCAAGCAGGGGATATTGTTGCAATAACAGGTCTTAAAAATACTTATACGGGACAAACCCTTTGTACTGACCATAAGCCCATTATTTTTGACTTAATGGAGTTTCCTGAAACAGTTATCTCAATTGCCGTAGAGCCTAAAACATCTGAAGATGAAAAAAAACTCACATCGACCCTTGAACAGTTGAAGGTTGAAGACCCTTCATTTAAATATAAAATTAATAAAGAAACTGGGCAACTTCTTCTTTATGGAATGGGAGAGCTTCACCTTGAAATTATAACCGATCGACTTCAGCGTGAATTTAAAGTTGGAGTCAACGTTGGTTCTCCACAAGTGGCCTACAGGGAAACAATTGATTCAACAGGCACGAGCTCTCATTCCTATGAGAGAGAAGTGGGTGGTAAGCCTCAATTTGGAAATTGTACCTTGGAAGTGACCTCAACTGGTAATGATAGCGAAGTCGTTATTGAAAATAGTTTTAAACCTAAAGGTGAATTTCCAAAGGAGATTATCCAATCTTGTCTTAAAGGAATTCATGATGCTGTTCCAGGTGGGGCCTTGGCTGGGTATCCGTTCTTAGGTATTAAGGTCAATATTACTGATATGAAATATGACCAAGAAAGCTCAACTCCAGTAGCCTATTCAATTGCAGCATCCATCGCTTTTAAAGAAGCTTGTCAAAAAGCAAAAATTTCTTTGATGGAGCCAATGATGGATTTAGAAGTGATTGCCCCAACGGATAATACAGGGGATGTCATAGCTGACTTAAATTCAAGACGAGGCCGAATTTTAAATATGGCCCCCAAAGGCGATAAAGAAATTATTAAAGCAGAAGTTCCTTTGGCCGAAATGTTTGGTTATTCAACAGATCTTCGTTCAAGAACTCAAGGTAGAGGAAATTTTACTATGAGTTTTAAGCACTATGAAGCGATGGAGTCTCGCTTAATGAAAGTTGTTTTAGAAAAAAGAGGAATCTTTATTTAGTAAGCTCTAAAGTAACGAGGAGGAAATTTTCCTTTGTTATCATTATAGTCCTGAGCATCTTGTTTCTTTTTAATATCCTTTTCATAATATTGGATAATTCGACCGTACCTTGGCTTAAAAAGCTCAAAGGAGTTTTGTCATAAGTACCAATGACGATGGGTACAAGTACCTTGCAAGTCATACTTGGGAGCATTAGTCATGCTCATGCTTTCTTTATCAAAAAAAGGCTTAACATAAGGATGATTTTTCCAAAATAATACTCTTTGTTTTTCTATGGAATATAAGAGGGGATATTTTTTTCTGCAACATAAAAATATCTACCAGAAAGTGCTCTAGGCTTATCTGTTTCTTTTTTTTTGTGATGAATTGGGGTTGTCTTAGAAAAAGTATGCGAAAAACTTGTGAATAAAAACAGGAAATATAAAACTCTCATTAAATTTAATCCCCTCTTAAAAATCCCTCATTTGTTTA
>CAYGUN010000414.1:0-1573 GCA_964353025.1 uncultured Bacteriovoracaceae bacterium | reverse complement strand
TTCCCAATAACCTTACCCAGGTCAGACTTATCAACTTTTAGCTCAATTACAGTTGTCTGCTCACCCGTAATCTCATTAACTTCAACGTCACTCGGTAGGTCAACTAAGGATTTACTGACAAACTCAATAAGGTCCCTTAATTCACTCATAGCTCCCTACTTTTTAAAAAAATTGTATTCAATTACAATTTAATATTGTGTCTTTTAAATAATGAACGCACAGTATCTGAAAGTTGTGCTCCATCATTTAGCCATTTAGAAATTGCTTCCGTCTTAACATCAACAAGTATCTTATCTTCAGCTGCTTTTGGATTGTACTGTCCTAGCCTTTCAAGGAAACGACCATCACGAGGTGACCTGGCATCTGTTGCAACAATTGTATAAATTGGTGCTCTTTTTCTTCCGCCGCGTGCCATTCTAATCTTAACCATTACTTTACTCCCAATTGTAAATTTTTCAATACATATTTATGACATAGTTAATCAAATAAGATTTAGGACATTACCTTATTAAAGTCAATAATTCTATCAGAATATGAAAAAATATCGCGTCTCTTAGCCTATTTTCTAAAAAAACCACCGCCAAACGGCCCTTTCTTTTTACCCTTCTTCTGCTTTTTACCCATACCTGGCTGCCCACGAAACCCTGGCATAGCAGGCATTCCACCACCGCCCATCATGCTCATCATTCCACCCATCATTTGCTTCATCTGTTCAAACTTTTTAATGAAATCATTCACTTCAGAAACACTGTGGCCTGAACCTTTTGCAATCCTCTCCTTTCGAGAGTCTTTAATAAGCTTATAGTCGTCACGCTCTTGAACGGTCATGGAATCTATAATGACATTCATCTTTTTCATTTCATCTTGGGCCGGAGAAAGATCTCCTATCTGGCGTAATGCTCCTCCCATTCCTGGAATCATTTTAAGAATGGATTCCATTGAACCAAGCTTACCCATCATTCCCATCTGCTGCTTAAAATCATTGATGCTAAAATGCCCTTTCTGCATTTTATTCATCATTTTCTCAGCTTCTTTCTCATCAATAACTTCTTGGGCCTTCTCTACCAGAGAAACCACGTCCCCCATATCCAAAATTCTTCCGGCCAGGCGATCAGGATGAAAAGGTTCGAGGTCTTTCATCTTCTCCCCAGTGGAGATGAACTTAATCGGAACTTGAGTTACATAACGAATAGACAGGGCCGCACCACCGCGAGCATCTGAATCCATTTTAGAAAGAACGACTCCTGTAAGACTTATCTTTTCATGAAAAACCTGGGCCACATTTACCGCTTCTTGACCTGTCATGGCATCAGCGACCAAAAGGACTTCTGGATTTTTCAGAGCATTTTTTGCATCGGCAAGTTGCCCCATTAACTGCTCATCAACTTGCAGGCGACCTGCCGTATCGATGATAACAACTTCTTTCTTTAAAACCTTGGCCTCTTTCATGGCGGCCAAAACAATTTCTTTTGGAGTCATTGAAAGGTCGGAGTCAAAATAATCAAGACCGATATTTTTTGCGTGAACAATGAGTTGATCTTTAGCAGCTGGACGGAAATTATCAGCAGGAACA
>CAYGUN010000413.1:0-1581 GCA_964353025.1 uncultured Bacteriovoracaceae bacterium | reverse complement strand
AAATAGAGTCATGTTATATTTTTACCATTTGTATTAAATATATGGTAAAAATGTAACGATATGTTATAATATTAACAGATATATCTGTTTATGGGTAGGAATATAACATGCGAAAAGTATACCAACTTTTAGAAGAGAAAAAGGTTTTGCGAGCAAAAGAACTAGTTAAGCTTGGAGTAAATAGGATGGCTCTCTCAAGAATGAGTGAAATGGGACGAATCCAAAAACTTGGAGGGGGAATCTATGCAATCAATGAAATTTCATATGAACAGGCCGGGGTCATTGCCGTTTCCAAATATTATCCTCACGCTATCATTTCAAATAACACGGCTTTGAATCTCTATGGCCTGGGTTTAGAGAGAATTAGACGAATCGACGTAGATATTGAAAATACGAGGTCAATCAGAAATGAATTAATTGAGTCTCATCGAGTTGCCTCTAAATATTTAGCAGAAATCATCGAAATTGAGATACATGGATTTAAAGTCAAAATATATTCAAAGCTTCGCTGTCTTTATGAAGCCTATAAAATTTATGGTGAAGATGAAGAGTTTCATAGAGTCATAGTGAGATTTGTAGAAAAGTATAAAGAGGAAGGAGATAGAGTCATAGTAGAAAAACTCGATAAACTTTTCAAAGTGAATATTGCTTCACTTTTGGCCCAGGAACTAAGTAATGACCTCTACTAAAAAGCTCTCATTTGAAGAAAAATTTTTAAGATGGAGAAAAAAAGAAGGTCTTGTAGGCCCTGAAGCTCTTAACCGATATGCTTTTTTTAGTTTTTTGGAGGCCATCGCAAAGGTCAGTGATGATTTTGTTCTAAAGGGTGGAAACCTTCTTTGGATTTATACCAGAACTCCTAGAGAAACAGTGGACTTGGATTTTTCTACTCTAAGTCTTAACTCTCACGCAGATGTAAGATCTGTAATTGAAAAATCTCTTATTGCTTTAGAGGATATTATTTTTAGTATTGAGTCCTTTAGAGAGATGAATCATGAAAATATTTTTGGTGCGAGATATGCTATCTCTTTCAAGACAACAAGTGGTGCGACTAATAAATTTCAAGTTGATATTATTTATAAGCTTGCTACAGATTTCAAGAAAATTAAAACGCCACTTTTAAATTCTGAATTTAAAGGCGCATCAATAGAAAATGTTATTTGTGATAAATTGAATTCTGTTCTGACTAAAATCGAATATAGCACCAGAGTAAAGGATTATGACGATCTCTGGAGGATATCGAAATCAGGTATAGAGATAAATAAATCAACGTTGAAAGCTCTATTGAAGAAGAATAATCTAAATGACGTTCATATAAATTATGAAAAAGTAGGCGAAAGAACTCATAAAGGGTGGAATAAGCATCAGAAAAGATATAAAGATCTTCCAAGTTTAGAAATTATTGTGTCTGATATAAATAACTGGATACTCGAGATGCTAGGTACATGAAGAATTTAATGAACTTTGACTATATTATCTTTGACCTAGGTGGAGTTCTTCTGAACTTAAGCTACCAGAAAACCGTGGATAGCTTCATGAGGGCCAATCCAAATGTTGGCCCAGATGAATTTATGGGTAAGC
>CAYGUN010000412.1:0-1623 GCA_964353025.1 uncultured Bacteriovoracaceae bacterium | reverse complement strand
CTAAGTTTGTATAAAGCTTATCTTTTACTTTATAGACATCACCTTTAATTTTGGCCTCAGTCTTTGGGATTTCACTATCAACAACAAAGGCGTAATTGGCCCAAGGCTCATTATTTCCCACATTATCTACGGCCGAAAACTGAACCGAGTATTGTCCTGGTTTATTAAAACTCTTCTTATTATCAAATATCAAAGGATTTGATTGTGGAGTATTTTTCCAAAGAACTTGTGAGACTCCAGATAAATTATCCGTTGCAGTTAATGATATTTGAGATTTAGGACTAACATAATTTGTTTTCCCGTCATTATAAAAAGGTCCAAACCAGCTTACTTGAGATTGAGGTTTAGTTAAATCAACATAAATTCTAAAGCTTTGTACTGGAGACCAATTGTTTACTGGGTCGACTGCTTTAAATCTTAAAAGATGAAGCCCTTCTGCTTGAAAATTAATACTTCCAAGATATGGTTTAAATAAGTCTTCATTTACACTATATTCAATTTTGTCTAAAAACTGTCCTTTATCAATGGAGCGAATGCTAAACTTAGGTTTATCATTCACAAAATACTGAGAAGAGGATTTATCATAATAAACCCCACTATAACTCATGGGATAACTTGTCTGGGCACTCACATTAAGTGAAACCAATCCTGATAATGTGAAAAAAAGAACTCTTCTTTTCATAAATACTCCTCGTACTAGTACTATTTGATAAAAGCACTACATTATATAGTAATCCTGCATGCAGTTCTACTGCCTCAGAAACACGTCACGTTCTTCATATCGGCATTACTTAAACATTACTTGAGTTATCTTGTTTGCTTTTTTGCGCTTTAATTTCAACTATTTATAGATGTGAAAAATAAAGCCTTGTGAAATTGGCATATATAGGAGCTTTTTTTATTTCATGGCAAAATACTCCGAGCTTCAAACTCAAGTATTAAATTCCTCCCACCGATAAGCCCAAGGTAATAGGAGTGACTATGGATAAAAAATTAGAATGGTATTTACCCAATCATGATGGTGTTGAGCCATTAGGGCCATTTAATCAAAATGAGATCCTCGCTAAATTAGATAAAAGAGAACTTGAATTAGACTCTTTTATATGGGGTGTTCATTTTGAGCAAGATAATTGGATGAGAGTTTTCGAGTTATCTGAATTTGAGGCCTTACTTGAAAAGTACCCCACTGTTCCAACACCTAAAAGAAGATCAAGAGGATTGCAAAGTACTAAAACTCATAAATTTACATTTGAAAATAAAAATAGTGAATATGGACAAGAAAATGAGTACAGACGTTTTCCTCGCTCTCCTATGATTTGTGAAATCATCATTCACGATCAGAATGTCTTCACTCAAAGTATGACAGTTGATATTAGTGAGAAAGGTGTCTCTATTAAAACAGATGACAATACCCTTTTTGAATCTGGTGCTGAAATCACTATTACTTTAATTAACACACCTTTTGCTGGAACTTTTTCAGTCAAGGCCACCGTTATGAGGGTATTGGACAAACCTTTTAGAGGATATGGACTCTACTTCTTAATGATTGGCCCTCAGTTAAAAAGAAAAATTGCCAAATATGTTATTGAAACCTTAAGCCTAAAAGAGGAAGCCGCTTGATAC
>CAYGUN010000411.1:0-1627 GCA_964353025.1 uncultured Bacteriovoracaceae bacterium | reverse complement strand
CAAAACTCCAATGCAGCAAAACTACCGTCAAAACAAAGAGACCATATCATTTGGCAATGGTACTCCGGTTGAGTCAGGGACAAGAAGAAGACCTGCATCAAGACCCGCAGTTCCAACACAACAAAACCAAAAAGTTCGGGATGCTTTTAAGAATGCAAGAAAAATGCAACAAACTCATCAACAGAATATAAGACGAGAGGCCGCAGGAGATGAATACAGAGACGATGAGTATAAAGATGATCGAGCTTATGATAACGGATATCCTCCTGATGAAGAACCTTTAGATAGAGAACCTCTTGATAGAGAGGATACTCTTGAAAAAGATGAAATGGCCCAAATTAGAAAAGAACAAATCAATGACGAGGAAGGAGCTGCTGTAGAAGATGATAACGCAGATGAATTCTTCGAAGAAGAAGTAGGCGATTTCTAGTTTCGCACCTAGTAATAATATTCAACTTTCGAATCTCCTTCCCCCATGCTATTAATTTTTTATGTCTGACACATTATTTAAAAACTTTAGGCCATTAGAGAATTTTATTACCTTTGAAGGAATTGAAGGCTCAGGCAAAAGCACTCAAATTCAATTATTCAAAGAATTCTTAGAGGGCCAAGGCAAAACAGTTCATCACTATCGAGAGCCAGGTAGTACTGCTCTAGGTGATAAACTACGCGCAGCAATGCTGGAATCGAAAGAACCCATCAACGCTGAGGCCCAGGCCCATATCTTTGCCGCCTCCAGAGCGCAACTCATGTCACAAAAAGTTTTACCTGCTCTTAAAGATAAGAACGTTATTGTTTTAATTGATAGATATATTGATAGCTCTATTGCCTACCAAGGGTACGCGGGAGAGCTTGGGGCCAAGCGAGTGATTCAATTGCACCAAAGTGAGCCTTTAAATTATCTTCCCACTCTTACATTTTACCTGGCCATTGATTATGAAACTTCTCTATCGAGACAAAATATTAGAGGTGAGCATCGTGATTATTTTGAATCACAGAAAAAAGATTTTTATCTCAAACTCATTGATGGCTATGACAGAATAAGACAAGACCAAGCTCAAAGGTATTGCTTTATAGATGCATCTAAATCAGTGGATGAAATTCAAAACCAAATGCAAAATCATTGGAGCAAGCTCCATGGATAATATTCAAAAAATTTTACTTAAAAAATTTACGACGGGGGAACTCGCCCACTTCTATCATATCAAAAATGCCAAGGCCTTTGAAAATGAACATATAAGCTTTTTTAATCAGTGGATGATAGAGTTTCTCAAGTCTTGTGTCTCCTACAAAAAACTTCCTCAGCAATGGGAAAATATAGCGGATATTTTTTTTCTGGGCCTAGAAGAAGGTAAGTCTCAATTTGTGGTTGATGATTTCAACGAAGTCTTTCGTATGCAGCAAGTTAAACCGCTTCACTTAGGCCACCAATTTATAGTTATCTCTGGCGCCCATAAATTAAGCTCAAATATTTCCAATAAGCTGCTTAAGGTTTTGGAAGAGCCTACTCAAAACTGCACTATCTTTTTGCTAAACCCTATGTCTGCCAGACTCTTGCCTACAATTGATTCTAGGGCCCTGCATATTCGCCTTGGTCCCGACTCTCAAGTAGGCAGGGAAGCAGAGC
>CAYGUN010000410.1:0-1629 GCA_964353025.1 uncultured Bacteriovoracaceae bacterium | reverse complement strand
GTTTTTTGGGCTTACGACCACCTTGAGCCCAGAGTTAAAAACACTGCAACTCATAAGCAAACAGTTGAAAATCTTTCAAGTCGAGGGGAAATTTTTCGCTCTTATATAACACCAGATGAAGCACAAATGTTATCCGAGATGGTTGGAAAAAAATGTGAGATGTGGACGCCCCAGATGATGCAACAGGAATTCTATGGTTCAGACTATGAAGGTGATATCCATCTTTTTGTATCCTTGTGCCAAAGTAAATAAGTATCATTCATTAAAATTCTGGGAAATATAGCGAAGACCCTTGGAAAAAGAGGACTAAGCTTGCCAATTTCGCGTGCTAAAGTTAATAATCTTCTATACTTTGGAGATTATTATGACAGTTCGAGTTAGGTTTGCCCCCAGTCCAACAGGTTACCTTCACATTGGTGGAGCTAGAACCGCAATTTATAACTACCTATATGCCAAAGCAACTGGAGGAACTTTTGTTCTTCGAGTGGAAGACACGGATCTGGAACGAAGCAAACGTGAATATGAAGTAAAGCAAATTGAAGACCTTAAATGGCTTGGTATTGATTATGATGAGGGCCCTGATAAGCCAGGTGAGTATGGCCCATACAGACAATCTGAAAGAACTGACATTTATTTAAAACATGCTCAGGCCTTAGTCGATAATGGGCTAGCCTATTATGATTTTTGCACTGATGAAGAACTTGAGTCAATGAAGGAGAGGGCCGCCAAAGAAAGTCGTCCACCTCATTATGATGGTAAGTGGAGAAATGAACAATTTTGGGAAGAAGCTCAAAGTAAATTAGCAGCGGGAGAGAAAGGGGCCATTCGTTTTAAGGTTCCTCAAAAATCCTACATCTTAAATGATTGTGTTCGTGGGAGAGTTGTTTTTCCAGAGAACATGGTAGGGGACTTTGTGCTTATTCGCTCAAGTGGTCTGCCTGTTTATAATTTTTGTTGTGTCGTTGATGATATGCTAATGAAGATGACTCATGTTATTCGAGGGGAAGATCACTTAAGTAATACTTTAAGGCAACTAATGGTTTATGAAGCAATGGGAGCAACTCCGCCTGAGATGATTCATGTGTCGCTTCTGATTGGAAAAGATAGACAAAAATTATCCAAGCGCCATGGGGCCACATCGGTCACTCTTTATAAAGATGAAACTTACCTACCTCAGGCCCTCGTGAATTATCTCTGTCTCTTAGGGTGGTCGCATCCTAAAGAAGTCGATATTTTTACACTCGATGATTTAGTTCCCTTATTTGATTTAAAACGCTTTAGTAAGTCGCCTGCTATTTATGACTTAGAGAAGTTAAAGTGGGTCAATGGACAGCACTTAAGAAAACTTTCCAATGAAGAGTTGGTGAATGAGATGAAGACTCAAATACCTAGTGAGCATTGGTATCACTCTCATTCTGAAGAGTGGAAGCTTAACTGTATGGAGCTTTTCAAAGAGCAGATTGAGTTATACCAAGATATTATTCCTTATTTAGATGAACTTCAAAATGGAAGTATTGAAAAAACTGAAAAATTAGATGAAGTTCTTGCTTGGGAGACAACCCCTCAGATTGCGAACTACCTTAAAGAAGCGCTTGGAAATATCAGTGAGACTTATGTGAATGCTGATAC
>CAYGUN010000409.1:0-1631 GCA_964353025.1 uncultured Bacteriovoracaceae bacterium | reverse complement strand
ATGGCACTCATGCTTTTTAGTATGGTGGTCCCTATTTATACCTTTCTTTTTACTCCCGTCTCTTCATGGCTTTCAAGGAAAAATGAATACGAGGCAGATGAATTTGCGGCTCAATATTCTAATGCACAAGATTTAATTTCTTCTTTAGTGAAGCTTTATAAAGAGAACGCAAGCACCCTAACCCCTGATGAGGTCTACTCCAATTTTTACCACTCTCATCCTCCAGCAACCCAAAGAATTTCACATCTAAAAAAGCTGATCAGAGCTTAAGAAACTTTTCTTTAAAAAATTGAAATAAAGTGACTTATATTTATCGATTTCATTATGGAGTTCATGATATCCCCCTTCAACTTTATACAAGTTTGCCTTTTTCTCTATTTGGGTAAAGTACTCATGAATACAATTTGCATTAACGACCTTATCTTCACTACCATAGCTGACATAAAGCTCCCCCTCACAACGAAGAGGGCGAGAAAATACATTTCTGGCCTCTGCGACTAATTGCAAAAGCAGTCTCGTGTGAAGTTTTAATAAGACCTTAGGATCATTCATATAGTTTTGGATGACTCTTTTATCGTGAGATAAATATTTAAGCGGTACCAATCCTTTCACAGGGAATGAAAAAGGTAAGTTGGCCAACGTTTTAGAAAAATTTAGAGGAGCATAATGAAAGAGCATTCCATGAGGGCCGGGGGCACAAACAGGAGGAGCACTTAAAAAAACTTTTCCAGGCTTTTCTTTATTAGTCAGTCTATTTTGTATAAAACCTGCAGTTATAAGGGCCCCCATTGAATGGCCAAACAAATAGTATCTTTTTAAAGAATATTTACTCCTTAGATAGATTAAAACATCGTCTAAGTCGTCATAGTAATCTTCAAAGCTATCAATATTGCCTTTTGCCCCTTCACTATCACCATGCCCACGTAAGTCGTATAAGCAGATATTAAAATACTGTGAAAAAAGCTTGAGTAAGTATTCATGTCTGCCGGAGTGCTCTCCTACTCCGTGAGTTGCAATAAGCCATATTTGAGAACCTGTCTCTCTTAGGTGACAATTCAACTCAAGATTATCTTTAACTTTGATTTTTTTTACTTCCCCAGTCATTTTTTTCCCAATTCAATGAATTTAATCAATGCTAACAATTTTTTTTCGAATTTGATACAATCAGCTTATGTACTGTCCCAAATGTTTTAGCGATACATTAAGCATTCACTCTAGGGGAGTGGCCAGAGTTCTTTTTAACGGCAAGCAAATGGATACCAGCCAGTTTCTTTTTAATGTTAAAAGAGATTCTAATGACGCCTTAAAGAGCAAATTAAGACAAAAAATTTCTGAATTTTTTAAATGGTACTCAGAGTTTCAAAATAAATCACTCATCAAAAGCTTTGAAGTCTACTCTCAAGACTTTGTCTGTAAAAATGGATGTAAATTAGATCTAACTACTAAGTTTAGCCTTATCGGCCTTATTTTTGACCATGATGATGTTGTTGATATGATTACCGAAGAAGCCGAAAAGTATAAAATCCCAATCGACCTTACTGCAATTAGTTCCAATGTTTAAAGAATTTGCTCATCTACAATAGCTTCAAGATCCCCTATTAGCGCTTTGTTGTGGGACTCCATACTTTCAT
>CAYGUN010000408.1:0-1633 GCA_964353025.1 uncultured Bacteriovoracaceae bacterium | reverse complement strand
CATAACTCTTAATGTCTTCATATTCTTATCTGATACTTTATCTAATAATGACTTCACGATATCCTTATCCGTCTGACTTTCCTCATATTCCTTGACATGCTTCCTATAGGTAGACAAACCAACGCCGTAGCAATCGAGAAACCTCTGAAGCTTCTCTCCTGCTGGAATATTCTCTCTTCCATTTTCAATCTGAGAAACCAAAGAGCCTGATATCCCCATCTTCTGCCCAGCTTGACGCATAGAAAGACCAGACCTCTCCCTAAAGTGCTTAAGCACCTTGGCCTCATTACTCATAATCACTTGTTTCGTTCTTTCAGACATAAATCGAGCATAGAATAATTGAAATTAAATGGCTATACGTTTAGTTTTAGTAACTACAAGCACCTAAATAACTACATCCAATCACTACAAAGTCTTGCAACAGGGGTTATTTCCGGTGATTTTGAGTGATAATCCGAAGTAAGTTTAGAGAACTTCTCATGCCTAGGTTATTGTTATTATTGAATTTTGCTGATTTTTAATTTTGGGTGGCTCCACCATCTTTGCGATGGTGGAGGTGGCGAGAATCGAACTCGCGTCCAAAACCCCTTCCAAAATAAGTACTACGTGTGTAGTTTGTGTACGTCACAAACACCGTTAGTAGTTTTGGCCAAAACTACCAAAACCTCGGATGCTTTTTTAAGGTGAATACCGACCGCACCTAAGTGTTTTATTTACCGACAGGCACATAACTGTCTTTACCTACTTTTTGTTATTGGTGTAGGCCCCGCAATGTTGCAATAATCCTAAGGACTAAGCAGCCATAGCAAATTGATTTTCACCAATTAGAGTTTGATCGTCTTTTTACCAGGCCTGACGATCAACCTGGACACGCACTTAAATCTTCTAGGGCCCTGTCGAAACCAGTGCACCCCCAAAAATAATTGCTCTCACTATACCAGCTTTAGAGGGATCTTGATATAGTTAATGCAACCCATTACTCTTTATTGGGCCTTCCAGGAGTTGTAAATAGTGAAAATAGAGATAGCAAAAATAAAGAAATTCACAGTTTTGTGAAACAAAGATTCAGAAAACTTTGATAATAACCAGCGCCCTACGAAGTTTCCGATCCAAGACACGATGAGTAGGCCTGGCAGATAGTAGAGCAAGTCTTGGCCCATTTCAAACTGATTGAAATAAACAATAAAGCGCCCTAAGTCTCCTAGTAAATCAATTGAAGCTGATGTGACCACAAAAACTGATTTAGAAAGCCCCATACTCGTTAAGGCCAGAGCTCGCAGAGTGCCGCCGGTTCCAAGTAGCCCAGTAATAAGCCCTGAAAGTCCAATTAAGGCCTTGGAGAATTTTCCCAAAAGTTTAGGGTTATTTTTTGCTATGAGGATTTTAGTCACTAATAGAAAGAGCAGCACAAAACCCAGAGTTGCTTTTAAAAAAGAAGGATCAAAAAAGTTTACTAACCACGCTCCTATAACCGTTAAAATAATTGATGGTAGTGCGAGCGAGAAAATAAGTTTTTTATCAATAGACTGCCTGAAAAGAATTAACTTATAGAAGTTTCCTATGACATGCAGAAGTGCAGTCAGAATGAGCACAGTATGGAAGGATTCAAAAATGAGCGCTAATGGAACAAAAA
>CAYGUN010000407.1:0-1674 GCA_964353025.1 uncultured Bacteriovoracaceae bacterium | reverse complement strand
AAAATAGAACGCATTAATGGTGGTGCCCCTGTTCTAGAATCACAGCCTGTTATAGGTTGGTCATAATAGGAGATGGACACTTCCACTTCATTTCTATTTAATTGAAATTCTAATGTGGCCCTCAATGACTGTTCATCAACAAAAACTTCGCTTCCTCGTGCCACATAAGCATGAATATCTTCACAATAAGTCTTGGCCGGATAAGTCAGATGATATCTCTTATTTTTAATACCACTTAAGTAATGAGTGTCTCTACTATCTCTTTCTCCACTGCTGGTTTCATAATACAAAGAACACGTGTAGAAATCCGTACTGGCCATGGCCTTAAACGAAAGCAAGAGACTAAAAAGAATCAATGTTTTATGCATGAGAACTCCTAAATTAGCTGGTATTCTACCTTTGAATCCCCATTTATCTCAATGAAAGTGAAATCATTACAGGGGGGGTGTCTAGAAAATGCTCATTATAGAGAGCGGTAGATAAATTGGGCCATCTCTAGGATAGTAGGACTATAGAAGACCTCATCAGTGCGGTTCCAAAGGTTGTGCCGTCCATCTTTGTAGAGACTAAATTCAACCCCTGGATTCTCATCAATAAATTGCTTCAGCAGTCCCTGATAAATTTCTCGTGGGTAATCAGTATCAAGCTCCCCTGCTTGAATTAGCGCCCGAGATCGAAAAGGGTGATTATAAACTTGGTACATGCCCGTATAGGTTAAATACCCCACCCAACTTCTCTTATCCACATCGAAATCAGCTCCAAATTTATCATCATCCAGCATGGTCTGCAGATTCTCTCGAGTGTACTTCATAACTTTTGGATCTGAATGTGAAGGACTTAGAGCAATGGCCCCTGCAATGCTATCCACTTGGCCCGCATACTCAAGGGCAATCAGTCCCCCTTGGCTTCTGCCAGCAATAAAAGTTTTAAGCTTAGGGCCCATAATTTGAGTAATGAGATGAATATGTTCGACCATTTTCATGACAGCATCAGGATTACCGAACTCAAAAGGAGTTTGCTTGCCCATTCCAAGATAAGGCATGTCCGCTGCAAAAACCTTCAAGCGAAACTTCCCCTCATTACCTGCTATTGGATTGAGTATATTTTTCCCGGCGCCCTTCCTCTTACCACCAAAGGTTCCTGCCACATCCAACATACTACTTACGTCCGATGCCGTTGAACCGGTACCAGGAAGAAGTATAAGGTTAGCAAAATATTTTTCCCCTGCTTGAGCATTCGCTTCATAGCTTGGCATATAAAAACCAGTTAAAGCATGAGGAAGTAAATATCTATTAAAGGGCATGGGTTGCCCATTTCTTAAAATGGGAGTCGAATTATCTAAAACCAGAAAACCTTTATCTATTAAATCTGGTGTTGTGAGTTTCCCTAAATTTTCTTTTAAATAAACATTAGCATTGTGCAGTTTAAGGTAGAGTTCTACATGCTTAATATCGTTAGGAATATAATCACTCATGTTTAAAAAATGAGGATTACAACTTCCCGTAGCTTGGGCCTGAGAAAAACACAAGCTAAGACAGAATAAAAAAAGGCCCCATATTTTCATAGAGGGCCTTTATATATGACAGAACGGTCTTTTTCGATGAAAAGAGTACTATTTTGAAATATTTATCACTTATTCAGCAGAAGCTTCTTCAGCAACTGGCTCTGCAGCAG
>CAYGUN010000406.1:374-1675 GCA_964353025.1 uncultured Bacteriovoracaceae bacterium | reverse complement strand
AAATAAAAGAATAGGCCTTATCAGTTTCAAGGAAAAGGATAAAAAAGGATTTACTAAAATTAAAAAAGGCGACAAAGAAATAGACCCTGGTGAGCTCTACCTGGTTTGGACTGGATTCAAAGAGGGAGATAAAAACTCCGAAACCCAAAAAGAACTACAATGGCCATATCAGATGAAATCAATAAATGTGAAAATGAAATAGATTTTTTATTTTTACGCCCACTATTTAAATACCACGGGGGAAATATATTAAGATACAATTAATGCTTATTTAGTTAACACTTCATATTTTTTATTAATTTCCACCATTCTTTCTAATTCCCTATCAGCAATAAAGTCTTTCCATTTTAAGTATTCGTCGTATCTAGCAAGTGAATAAATACTTAGCATGTTTTGAATTATGGATTCTCTTTCTGTAACATTGTTATCAGTATTGCATAGATGAGAGTAACTTTCGACTAATCTGGCCTCCCAACTCAGTAACTTCTGCTTCGATATATCCTTGTTTGATAAATCAATTAAATTTGCTATATCCTCAGCGCTCTTGATTAGCTCCTTCTCTTCTACAGAGTTGAAATTTAATCCGAGAAATGACCTCTCAGCTTTCTCTAAAAATGCTTCAACCTCACCATAGATACTATTTTCCTTATTTTTAATAGCTCTTTGTTTCATTGAACAGATAGTAGGTGCTATTTCCACTAAATTTTTGTTGAAATTAACATAGACTTCATCACAATTGAGCTTCTTCCCTTTTATCCCCAAGTTTAAATACCCTTCGTACTGTTCATAATTAAATGAGCCGCCAAGAGAATGTTTTTGAACAAATGAGAGAAAGGAAGCATTTTCAATAGTCCCATCAGAAGACAGCTCTAGTGAAAATGAAGTACCCGGTTCATTTCTAGTACAAATAAATTTTCTACTTCCTCTTGGAGCATATTCAATCGTACTTACCCCAAATGCGATATCTACTATTTCTATTAATTTCCCATCTTCATATTTTTGTTGAACTGCACTAATTTGTTGATTGTCTTGATATTGAACTGTAGTATGTTCAAGTATCTTACCATTACTATAATCAATTTTTACGCTTGTAGAAATATTGCCATTCTTATAATTAAGAACTCTCTGCTTTGATAATTTACCATTTTTATAAGTCACAACTCGAGTAGATCCATCATTAAAGCTCATCTTTTTAAGAATGTCCCCTTCAATTGCATTTTGCACAATCCAATTACCAACAGGAATTCCTTCTTTAAATTGCCCTGTAAAAACAACTCCACCATCAAGATCATTTTCAATAC
>CAYGUN010000406.1:0-364 GCA_964353025.1 uncultured Bacteriovoracaceae bacterium | reverse complement strand
TTTCAATACTCTTTAATGAGACGACTCCATTTATTTTGCCGCATTTAGGATTATAATTAATTTCAAGGTTAGATTTTTTAGGTGGATTAAATTTAAATTCACTAGCCTCTTCTTTTATTTCAAATAGTGACGTTCTTATCTTATTTCTTTTTACATCTTCGACAAACTCCTGAACTCTCCTTGATTCATCATTATTACCTGTTACTCTTAAAACATCCTTTATAATCTCAAAGTCCTCTCCCTTGAAATCTTCTCTACTCATAACTTCATTAAATTGTTGAGAGTAAGATAGGTTTGACATTAACAAGACAAATAAAAATAGTGCTGTTTTTTTCATATAAATCTCCAATAGATAGATCCTAAT
>CAYGUN010000405.1:0-1712 GCA_964353025.1 uncultured Bacteriovoracaceae bacterium | reverse complement strand
GTATTATGCAATCATAGTTTTGACCACTATGACATCTATAATCTTCAAGAAGATCTTTTAGCTTTTCTTGTCTTTCTTCCCAATTGATAATGTCTTTTTCTTCGTGGACACGACAACCACTACAAATCCCTTCTTCATCAATAATTATGTTCAGAGGATGAACATCTGTATAAAAGCAGCGTTTACATGTTTTCATATTGTTTCTTTTTTATGTTTCATAAAGAGCATTTCTTCTAATATCGTATCTGGATACTTCGAAAGTCTTTTATCATTGTCTAACATCTGCTCCACATAGTTGGCCTTTGTTTCAAGCCTAATAGGGTGGTTACTTTCAGAGAGAAGTTTTGATTTAGTAACTATTACTGAGTGCTCTGTAAAATGAAACATATTCCCAGCAGCACCAGCGCATGCCGTTGTTTTAAAAAATAATTCATCAAAATCCCTATAGGTTCTCGCACCAGCACTGGCGATAACAGGTATACTTAAATTTTTACTGACCTCTTTAATCGCTGCAATTTCAAAACCAGTATACATCCCATCCCTATCGACAGAATGTAGAAGAATCTCCCCGGCCATAAATTCTTCACATTCTTTTGCCCATTCTAATAAGTCCAATCTCATATTTTTCTTCAAGAAATAGTTATAGACAGCAAATCCAGAAGGCTGAGTCATGTCCTTCACAAAATCAATAGAAGCAATTACACACTGCTTGCCAAATCTCTGGGTAATATCTTTTAGAATTTCAAAACTTTTAAATAAACAATTATTTACCGCAATTTTGTCAGCCCCAGACTTTAATAAAAGATCAACCTGTTCAACAGTCGTAATTCCACCCGCTACGGTAATAGGAACAAACGATTTCTTTGTTATTTCTTTTAAACTTGAAATACTAAAAGTAGATCTATTCTTAGTCGCATCTATATCCTGTAAAATTATCTCATCAATTCCCCAGCTATTAAGGAATTCCACTGCAATCTCAGCCCTTCCCACCGGAAGATACTTACCAAATCCAATACTTTGTACCACAATATTATTTTTAATCGGCAAAGTTGCAATAATCCGTTTCGTTGTCACTTGATATCCCTTTCAACTAATCCCTTAATTAATCTAAGACCTGATAGTTGACTCTTCTCGGGATGAAACTGAACCCCCCATACATTATCCTTATTAACAGATGCAGTTATAGATAAGTCTGAGTAATTCACAGAAGAAGTAATATGCTCTCTATTATCACATTCAAAATGATAACTATGATCAAAATAAAAATAAGGTGTTTCCGAGAAACGATTAAAAATAGTGTCCTCTCTATTAATTTTAACTTGAGACCACCCAACATGAGGAACTTTAAACTCTTGATTTGATTTTATTTCAACAACTTTTCCAGGAATCCAGTTTAACCCACGATGTAGGCCATTTTCAGTTGAAGTAGTCGCAAGCAATTGCATTCCGACACAAATTCCCAATATTGGTTTTTTATCTGTTATAACCAATGTTTTTAAATCATCAATAATTCCAGTCTTTTCGAAGTTAGCAAAACATTCATTAAATGCACCAACACCTGGAAGAATAAGAAGATCGCAGGAGCTTAAAACTTCAATATCTTTTGAAATAATTGTTCTATAGTTCAAAAAGTTTACCGTATTAGAGACACTCGCAGTATTTCCAACACCATAGTCAATAATGCCGACTTTCTTTTTCATTAAAGACCTACC
>CAYGUN010000404.1:0-1726 GCA_964353025.1 uncultured Bacteriovoracaceae bacterium | reverse complement strand
TCTTAAAACTCTGTACCGAGAGCCTTTCCCCCAGTTGTTTTCAAGTGAGGCCAGGCTAATTGAAAATCCTGCAATGATTGAAAGTATTGAATAAAAAAGAAAACGTTTAAAAAAGTTCAACGGATTAAATCGACTTAAATAATCCTCCTTATTTATTTTTTTGCAACCAGACTCAATGATCTGCTCAATTTCTTTCCCTACTTCTCCAGCAAATTCCTGTGAATCAATATCTATATTGATCTCTAAGTTCGCCTGGTAGCTCGTATAGTTTAAATTAAATGATCCAATCGTTGTAAAAACACCATCAACCGTGGCCATCTTCCCATGTAAAATAGAGTTTTCCCATTCATAGATTTCAACATCATTTTTAAGAAAATATGAATACAAATACTGAACAGCATAATTATAAGATGGCCAATCCAAATAACGGGGAAGAATAAGACGCACTCGCACTCCCCTCTGACTGGCCTTAATAAGTTTCTTCATGAAACGTTTTCTAGGGAAAAAATACGAATTAATTATTGTTATGCTATTTTGGGCCTTATCGACCATTGAGCTATACTCTCTTGAGATATTAAGACGATGATAAAACCAATCATTGACTGAGATTTTGGCCCTATATCCTCCATCCATTTTTTTTAAATATTTATCTTTCGGAAAAGACAGACTGGCCCCACTGCTTAAAAATATCGACTCACTGTATTTTTTCAAATCCTTTATTATCGGGCCTTCAAGTAAAGTGGCAAAATCAAGTCTTGGATAATAAAAATTTTTGTCAGTATAAGCAGAAACAATATTGATTCCTCCTACAAAAGCTTGTCTCCCATCAATTAAAAGAACTTTATGATGCAATCTTCTTATTCCTCTATGAAGAGATTTGAGTGAAGGCCTATTAAAGTATTGAAAAAAAGAGCAAATACGTTTTAATTCCTGCTCATCTTTCAAAGGGAAATCTTGTGAGCCAATACTATCTAGCATGATATAAACTTGGCGACCTTTATTAACAGCTTCCTTTAGGGCACTCAGAACTTTTTGCCCAAAATCATCAACTGCAAAAATATAAGTTTGCAGATAAATATATTCTTTTGCTTGCTTAATTAATTCAATATATTTATCTTCAAATTCCGGTCCATCTTTATAAAGTTGAATATTATTATTATTTAAAGTTTTAAATGTATGTTTTTTCATATTTCAATTTCGCCGTATAGTGGGCAATGATCTGACATATACTTAACTTTTGAATGATTAAGAGTATAGCAATTTAATATTTTCACGTTTTGTACGTAAAGGCGGTCAAGTTTTAAGAGAGGATAAAGCGCTGGATAACTCTTAGCATACTCTCCGTGAATATTTTTGTGCATCTCTACCATGAAAAGTTGATTCTCAAAAACGTCAGAGGCCCTTTGATTCCAATCATTGAAGTCTCCACCCAAAATAATGGATGACTCTTTGCCTAATTTTTCAATTTCATTTTTGATAAGACCATATTGTAAATTTCTCCCGCCATGCAGTAGGTTTAAATGGGAACATAGGAGGTGTACCCGCTTACCAAATGCCTCAGGAATTTCTATTTCACAACTAAGTAGACCTCTTTTTTCAAATTGATTTGTCGATATGTCTGTATTTTGTGAGTTAATAATGGGATATTTACTCAAAATGAGATTTCCGTGATTTCCATGTTGGTATACCGCATTTTTTGCATAAGCATGATGTTTCCAAATTGAAT
>CAYGUN010000403.1:0-1734 GCA_964353025.1 uncultured Bacteriovoracaceae bacterium | reverse complement strand
CTTGGAGGAGATGGCAAAGTCTAAGCAGTCTTTTTCTTGCCACTTATGTGATTGCCTTTACCAATAGAGGAAAGTTTGAGCGCAAGAATGATATTCTTGCTTTAAGGAAATCTATTGAAGCTGGAGTTCGATATACTCCCGAGCATGTTTATATGAGGGAAAGTTTAAGAAGGAATAAGCCTGTTTACTATCCCCAGTATACAATTCATGAAATAGAAGAGATGGCCTTGAGCTTAGACGGTAAAATGCGTAAGAAATTCTTTCGGAAACTCTATAGAAAAGCCCCATATTCTTTAAATGCGATAAAAAAAATTTATGAGAAAGTTAAGGGCAAATAAAGAAATCTTTCTTGCTGTTCTTTCTCCATTTAATCCCCAAGAATTTTTTATTATCAAATTCAATTGAAACTGGACTTTGCTTCTTATAACTTTCAATAGGTAGTCTTGTTTTATCGGGCATAGTTTTTAAAGTTTCAAGAGCAAGCTTGGATGCCTCAAAAATATGATAAGTTTCAAGAGAATCAACCTCTCTCATTAAGCGATCATAAGATCTTTCATCAAGGTATTGCTTAAGATCAGCAATTGTCTGCACGTTCTCTTTCTTAGCCGCTTTGACTGCTCTTTTGAAATCTTTTTGCTTCAGAGAGAGGGTATACTTTTTTACGCTATGAGGTTTAATCAGAAGTGGAGTATATCCAATACCATCACATAAGAAAGCTTGTTTTTTATAGCTGAACAATTCAACGGACTGTTCACTAATACCATAGAATTTTTTCTGCTCATCACAGGATTTAGTATAAACTCCTGTGAGTTTGTCTGTTTCACCTTTGATAAAAATTTTTACTAATACAATATCATACTCTTGAGTTGATGTTCTAAGTCTGATTTTAAAAGCCGCAGGTAGCGAAATACTTTTAGTCAGAAGGGTGTAGCTCAGACGATCAATGACGTAGTACTCAAAAAGGGCCAAAGGTAGGGGCCTATATTCTGAATCAAAATAATTGGAGGCAATGGAGTTTTTAAGCTCATTATAAGTTTTTTCTGAGGTCATAGACTTTAATTCAGGGCCAATCTCACTGAAACTTTCGCCCTTTTTTTCAATGGCCATTGATAACTCATTAATCGCCTCTTGGGAAAGAGTGATACTTAATTTATTTTCCTTACTTACATAAGAAAGCCTGGTACCAACGCTCTTAACCATACAATCAATAGCTTTGGCCGGAAGCTCAAAAATGGGGTTTAAAATGGCTTCAGACGTTTGTTTAACAATTTGATCGACTGCTTTTTTGCTACAGCTATGTAACAAGAGTGAGTTTGCAAGAATGAGTAGCATAATTTTGTATTTCATAAGTTTTCTTTTTTCAGCCCACGTATTATCTCGATTTTCTCCATTAATACGAGTGATTTGAAGTTTTTACTAGGGGTGTTATGAACCTAACACCTCCATAATATAGCTGATAAAAGTCTCCTGGCACCTTTAAGGGAAATATTCTAAGATATTGGGGGCAAGAATTATGAGCAAGGAGCAGTAATGGCGACTCAAGAGATTGGTTTTATTGGTGGATCAGGGGGCTATCAAGTCGAGGGGATGAAAGTTATCCAAGAAGTGGAGGTTGACACTACTTTTGGTAGGCCTAGTTCTGTTTTAACTCAGCTTGGTTATGAAGGGCATAAGTTCTGGTTTCTAGCTCGTCACGGAAAATGGCATATTTTCACACCCAGTGAAGTTAATTAT
>CAYGUN010000402.1:0-1734 GCA_964353025.1 uncultured Bacteriovoracaceae bacterium | reverse complement strand
CATGACCAATCAAATGGCCAATAATATAGAGCGGTTTTGTTTTCCAGTATTTTTCATTTTGAAGAGGTACATCGAAATCTAAAATCATTTTCTGCATTTTTGACTTTGATTTTATATGTACAACTTGTGCTTTGCCATTTGAATTTACTGGAGGAAGTACGGGCTCTTTTAAATTACGGTTAGGTATTTTAGCAAAATATTGCGAGACTAGTTTTTTTTGCTCAGAAATAGGAAGTGAGCTATAGATAACCAAGTTCATCATATTGGCACTATAATATTTCTGATAAAAATCCATGACATCTTTTCGTGTAATTTTTTTGAGCGTTTGGCTATTACCAGTGGAGAAGCTTCTGACACTATGATCTTCAGGCAGCATGAATTGCTTCATTCGATACAGCCTTCTGCCGTCATTGAGAAGGTTTTTTTGATGTTCAGAGTTAACTGCAAATTTTTCTCTTTTGACATATTCTTTATCAAAAGTTGGTGAAATGAAAAATTGAGAGAATCGATCAATGCCCTTTTCAAGATGTTCATGAGGGATATCAAAATGGTAATTAGTCTGCTCAGTAGCAGTATAAGCATTAAAATCACCTTGGTGATTATTAAAGAATGATTGATACTCACCGACTTTAGGATATTTCTCAGTCCCTAAAAAAAGCATATGCTCTAGAAAATGGGCCATCCCTTCTTGCCCTTTTGGATCAAATCCACTACCAACATTAACACTTAAAGCAACCATCGATTTTTTTAGGTCATTGGTTGAAGTGAGATAGACTTTGAGTCCATTCTCTAATGTATAAAAATTAACTTCTTTTTCATCATTGAATTTTTCAAGTTTTTCAATAGGAGCTTTTAAAACATTCGAGTTAAAACCTTTTTGGCATGAGACAAAAAGCAGTACTAATAATAAAATTTTCATAATGACCTATTTGAAGAGATGTAAAAATATTGAATTGATTTTATTGAGCTTTTTTTCCGGCCCGAAGCTCACTAATATATGCGGCCAAATCTTTAAGATCAGATTCTTTTAGTTTCTTTAGATAGGGATTCATTTTTTCGTTAACTCTTTCACCTTTTTTCATCTTGATAAGCTGATCGAGAACATACCATTCATATTGTCCAGCAATTAAAGGGCCTTCTTCTTTTGGATTTCCTTGGCCAAATTCACCATGACATCTGATGCATTCTCCACTACCAGTAAAAATAGCATGGGCCCTTTTTAAAGAATCATTACTAAGGACAACTGCATTTGGCTCAGAAACTTCTTCCACTTCGACTTCTTCTGTATCTTCTTCCTATACAACTTTAACAGATTGATCTTTTGAAAGACTGGCATATGTCATTTGTCTTTCGCTGTTTAAGTATTTTTTGTAGCCAGATAAGCTTAGAGCTCCAATTGTAAGAGCAATAAAAAAAAGAAATAAAACTAAACGAGATTCCATATTTTTTCCAAGTATTATCAGAGGGTTATATCAATGAAGTATAGTGGATTCACCCAGATTTTACAATAAGCTTCAATAGTTAAGTAGTGATTTTACTTTAATGCCTTCTTCTTCGAATTTGTTTAAAAACTTAAGATTAATTAGCACCGCGATGTCTTGCACTTGATAACCGGCTTTTTTGCATAGAGTCACTGAGGCCTTGAGTGTCCCACCTGTTGCTAGGACATCATCAAGAATAACTATTGGACCAACTTGCTCAGAAGGATGAATTTCAAGAGTATCTTCTCCATAT
>CAYGUN010000401.1:0-1736 GCA_964353025.1 uncultured Bacteriovoracaceae bacterium | reverse complement strand
GTCTTAAAATTACTCACCTCAACTTCTAAAAAAGTGGGGCCAAGTGAGTATATGGCGATTAACTTACAGTTACTTGAGTTAATTAGGATTTGTCCAGCAGATATCTTCATATTGAAATCCCAAGATAAATATGAAAAATTATTTTCAAAAGGCGATATGTTTTCTAAATGGGGCCAACAAAACTTTTATATTAAAAGAGTACAACATCTAGGAGCACTTCAAAATATACAAGAGCATATAAATATATTCTTTAATGAAGCAGTAGAAGATTCTTTAGAAAGAAACCTGACAAAGATTAATGAAATTGTTTTTCTCTCAGTAAAAGACTTTGGTTTTAAAAAAGAACTAATAACATTAGTTGAAAAAAATGTAGAAGTTGCCCTTAAAATTATTGGAAGTAATGAAGTGATCTCCAAAAAGATACGGCAGGCTTTTAAAGGGAAAGGCAACTATATCTCTTTGCATAGTAGCCTTTTGTGTATTATAAATGCTGCCATTGCAAGTAAATTAGATTGGGGCTCAGGAGTTACAGTTTCAAAGCTTGTTTTTGCCTCTCTTGTTCATGATTTAGATTTGGATGAAGCCCGTATTGTTGAGTATGAACTTATGCAAAGTGGAGATAAAAATATAGAGCAGCACGGAGAAACATTTGCAGCCAAACTTAAGGAAATGAAAAATATTCCCCCTGATGTTGAGAGGATTATTTTAGAGCACCATGAGCTTCCTGGTGGTACGGGATTTCCTCATAGTAAAAAGCATTTAAGCTTATCACCACTATCAAGTCTTTTTATTTTCTCACATAGATTTGTGGATATTTTGATTGAGAATAAAGAAAATGGCACTCAAATTTTAACTTCAGAGATTGCTGCCTTAATGAAGCAAGAAGGTTTTGAGGTAGGACTTTTTGAAAAATTCTTTTCAGCAATAAATAAAATTTCATTCTTTCACGCATAGTTTTGGCACCATAAATGCACCTATCATTACCAAATAGTTTTAGAACTTAAATAGAGTGGTTTCAGTTCTTTTAATTGTTTATTAATTTAGCAATTGATTAGTGGGGGGGCTAAGTGAAGGTTATTGAGGTATTTTTTAGGGTTTTATCACAGATGATGGATGATAATGACAAAGTTATTAGAAGAGGGGCCAAAATTGGAATGATTGATTTCTCAATTATCCCTGTTCACAGTAGTGGTCCGACGACAAAAAATTTCAAAAAAATCCAAATTAAAACTATATCAAAATAGTTTGGTCAGGTTTCCATGGAGGGAAATCAATCTCTTAAGGCAGTCCGTAAAATTGTAGTGAAAAATTTTTCTCTAGAAACACCACCCAGTGACCCGATCCTTGAAACATCGTATACTAGGGGCTAGAGAGGATCGTTATGATGAAAACAACACAACCAAATGTATTAAAGCTCTTCAAGAGTACCGCAGATCAAGACATTATTCTAGCCAGATTAATGGCCATAAACGAGATCCTTAATGACTGTGAAAGTGATGAGGTCTTGGATATCGTCCAGAACAAAGTGCTTGAGGCCATCGATTGGTATTCTCGCTATTGCGACATCAATGGGTATGAAGTTTTACGTTCAAAACCGGATTAAGAAACAAATATTTAGGCTTTCAACTATTGATATTTGGGATAAAAACTCATATTTTATATCTAATTAATAGATTGATTATATTAAATTAATCTATTTTATTTAATGCGACCATTCACCTATAACTATAAGTGTT
>CAYGUN010000400.1:0-1741 GCA_964353025.1 uncultured Bacteriovoracaceae bacterium | reverse complement strand
ATATTCCCATGCCAAGTATTTTAAGAAGAATTAAAAGAAGAGAATTTGCTGGTTTCAAAGAATTTGTTCAATCTTTAGAAACCACTAGTCATTCTAAGAGAGTCGAAATTATTCTTGCTGGTATTCTTGAAGACCCACTTTACATGGTTTATGTCATTAAGAATATGTTGACTGCAAAAGAAGCCATTGGGCACTTGAATCAATCAATTGATTCATTTATCAAGCTTAACCCTAATGTTCCGCAAGTCTTGGCCAAGGCCTTTTATAAAGAAGATGAGATGATTGAAAGGATTAAAACAGAAATCCTACCTCAGAGAATGGCCACGCGTTTTGAAGATGAGTTAGGACTGATTTCCAAGCTTACTATTGCTGAGAAAGAGTCAGCCGGCTATCAAGTCATTCAGGCCTGTCGGACTTTGCAAGAAGATGAGTTTATCTACGGAAGGCCTTGGAATATTCCACCGAATTCCATTTTATGTGAAGATACTGTTCCAAAGTCTGATGGAGAAGTCGTCGTAAAATTTGAAAATGGCAATAAAGCAGCAGAAGGCTCATACTCTCGAGGGCAACGTGAAGGCCTGTGGAGTCATTACTATGAAAATGGAGTACTCATGGCCAAAGGGAAATGGAAGGCCGGAGTCAAAGAAAGTGAGTGGACTTTTTGGCATGCCAACGGAAAAAAGAAATCAGAAGGCAGCTACTCCGATGATCAAAAAGTTGGGCCTTGGAAGGAGTTTGATCGCAACGGTGAAGTAGCCAAAACTAAGTCTAAATAGAAATCACTTATTAATCAATCATCCTGACACTCCTCGCAGACCATTTTTACACCATCTTAGGAACTAGTGTCCTTTTGGGACTGAAAGTAATCAATAAAAACAGACAGTTATGCACGGTTAAAGTTGGCACGGACCTTGCTTTATATATGGGTAACAAGGTTGGGACGAGCAAATATTGATTTACTCTGGCCCGGAAGAAAAGATGAAAATTTTCTCCCACTTCTACAACCCAGCCAACACCGAGTCATCTCGAAGGAGAAGACTCTCCCATAGCTAGCCAACACACACACACCTTTGAAAGTTTTTTATCTGGGCCAGAGTAAACCTTATTATTATTTTAAAAGGTTCACAGGCAAGCGTCTTTCATCATCAGACTCATTGGAAAGCTGATGGCCTTTACCTTCGCAACCTGAAATTGTTTTCTGTTTTTCATAAACGATATGAATCACACCTTTAGAAGGAATCCAATCACCGTAAATTTTTCGATCTTTTGAATTATATAAGGCCAGATCAACTCGGTATTTACCTTGGAGCTTTAGGCCTCCATTGAAAGTAGGGGGAACTATCTCATTTCGCTCAACCGGTTTTTGCAGAGTTCGACCTGAATTTGTGCTTACTGTATAACTTCCAAAATCTCTGGAGATAATCTCTGAATCCGTGATTTCTAATTTATGGCCATGGGCCGGACATTGGAAAGATCTCATATTTTTAGTGAGAGTGGCGGCATAGTTCACTCTAAATGAAATATTGGTTATTTTAATAAAGGAGCGTCCGAGCCTAACATGACTGGTAAAAAAGGGATTATAGCAATATCCCACTTCTTTATTGTAAGCACCATCCACTTTTTGAATACGTGCCACCCATGAATCAATATTATATTTTTTCACCAGTTTTTCAGCCGCACTCTCTTCTATAGGAGTGAGTTCAACTTGGACTAAAAAACCTTTAGAGAGTGTTTGAGAGCG
>CAYGUN010000399.1:548-1742 GCA_964353025.1 uncultured Bacteriovoracaceae bacterium | reverse complement strand
GTACTTTTAACAAAATTAATATAACCCGTTTCATTAACTGCTTTTCCACCTCGAAGGCCCGCGGCTATTTGCTCATCTGTGGCCTGAATTTGATCTTTTGTTCTATAGGCAGAGGATTTAATAACAGCTTCGACATCACCTTCAACACCACTAAATTTACCAACCACATCTCTGTCCGGAGCTCCTTGAGGGCCACATGAAAAAAGGACAAATAAGGAAAGTAATGCGGTAGGAAAAATAGGATTCATTCTCATTTAAGCTCCTCTCATAACCATTATGGCCTGAAACTATTCCATTATGCTTGATTGGAGGCGAATTTGTAAAATTTACTGCCAAATGAGTCGAACTACTTTTGACAGGGTGCTGAATGTTAAGTAAATTCAGCCCCTATGAGCGAAAAATGCGCAATAAACTCCATTTATATGGCAACTGAAGTCGATGGAATTCTGGTGGGAACTCCTCAGATTTTCTTACGCTTCGAGTGTTGTAAGGTGGGATGTCTTAATTGTGATTCCATGGATACTTGGGAGTTTAAAGATGACTCTCACATGAGCGTGGAGAGTGTTTTATCCCAAGTTTATGAACTTGCGGGCCATTACCCAAATCAAATTAAAAGAGTTTCAATAACGGGGGGCGATCCACTTCACCCAAAACTTTTACCAGGAGTTGTTCTTCTGGCCAAAACCTTGAAGAAAGAAGGTTTTTTTGTTGGCGTTGAGGCCGCAGGAACTCGCGTTGTCTCAGAGCTTTTTGATGTGATTGATTATATTAATTACGATTATAAAACTCCTTCAACTGGAGTGAAAACGAAGCTTGAATTAATTGAGCGTATGTTCGAGCAATATGAGAATCGTTTTCAAATTAAATCTGTTATCGCAGATGAAGCTGATTTTAACTATACGCTTGAAGCTTACCGTTCTCTTCAGAATAAATTACCAAAATTAATTACGAACTGGGTTCTTACTCCATGTTTTGAAAAAGGGGAGAGCTTCCCTCAAGAGCGTTTTCAAAAAGTGATAGAACTTAATGAAAATGCAGGTGGCCCTTTTAGAGTGATTGGGCAACAACACAAATGGATTCATGGACCCGATAAGACTAACGTCTAAGTCATATTTTCTTTTCGATTATTTTCATCTTTTAAATTTTCATTAGTTTTCAAAGAAGAACAATTTAAATGTTTGCATAAAAAAGCCT
>CAYGUN010000399.1:0-538 GCA_964353025.1 uncultured Bacteriovoracaceae bacterium | reverse complement strand
GCCAAGGCTTTTGCAACACAAAATTCATCTTCTTCAAATTGGAGGAAGATAAGCAAATCTTAGCATAAAAATGCCGAAATAAAGCAAGATCTAAGAATTTAGATGGGTTGCATTCTTTTTTATCTTCCTAAATCCCTCATGGAGAGGGTTATCCCAGGAGGATAGGTTCATGGATGAATGCAACACAAAATTCATTTTAATGATTCTAAATTTGATAGGATTATTCTTATCGATTTGGGATTTATTCAGATGAATTGGGGGGAGGTCGGCGGGCCTTCCCTTTTTAATAAAAAAACCCTGGACGGCTCCAGGGTTATTGTAACATCAAACTCATTTTGCTCTGAGTTGGGGAAGATTTTTATTATTGTAACATAAAATAAAAGGAAATTTCCAAAATTAATAATTCAGGTGGGTTACATTCATCAATCCTTCTTAAATCCCTCAAGCAGAGGGTTCATTCAAGGAGGATGAAGTTCATGGATGAATGTAACATCAAACTCGCCTTAATTATTCTGAACTTGGTAGGATTATTCTTATC
>CAYGUN010000398.1:0-1752 GCA_964353025.1 uncultured Bacteriovoracaceae bacterium | reverse complement strand
TGGACATTCCTATAGCGGGGTATTTTATATAGGCTGCTAAGCTTTGCGTTTGTTGTAAAACCCATTCAATGAGCATGATTCCAGGAGAGAGAGAGAGTCCCATACAAAAGACATAAAGAAAAGCAATAGGTACAAGCAGGATTCCAAATGAAGCCATTCTAAAGCTTTTCAAAAACGTTTCGACGAGGCCTAAAATACCAGCTCTTTTCGACTTTGTTGAGTCTATATCCAATATCTCTTTTTTCTCCATAATTCCCCCTTATCTTTCATTTTAACCCATGGTGTCAAGATAAGGAAATGAATTTTCTTGATCACTATAACTAACTGTCTGAAATTACATAATTAAAAAGCTCAAAGATTTGCTCTAAATAGCCGAAAATACAGATAGGAGATTGAGGTGTCAGTGTTATGCTATCTAAGCAGAATAAAAGATATTATCTAAAACCCATTAATGGGCCTGAATTTGAATTATTTCAAAGCGCTGCCAATTCAGCTGGAGCTATTTTTCATATTTGGAAGAAGGGTAGCGAAGATATTATCAAAATGAATTTTTCCCACATGAGTTCTTCTGAAGTTGTCTTTAAGACAGAAGAGCAAGATTTTGGGATTATTAAGTTAATGGTTGAAGAAGTTATCCTACTTAAACTCACTTATAAAGAAGAGCAGTACTTTACACATGGTTTTATTCAAATGAATGAAGAAGAGCTGACGGTTAGCTTTCAACTTAGTAAAGAGATTCTCAAAAATATTCAAAGACAGAATTGTCGAATTAATACTAGCGACAACGTAAAAGTTTTTATGAGTATTAATGAGAAGGATTATAAGTGCTTGGATATTTCTGCAGGGGGAACGTGTTTCAAGGTTGCTGAAGGTTACGAGGGGCTCTTTCCCAAGGGGGAAGTGATGGAAAATACAATTTTAAAATTTAATGGGAGAGAATTTAAAATTCCATCATTTAAAATTGCAATATGCAAAGAGGAATACAACGAAGCACTTGATAAAAAAGAATTTAAAATTGGTATTCAGTTTCTCGATCTTTCCTATTCTGTTGAAGACGAAATTTGGGTTTTAGTTAATAAAGAAATGAGAAGAGTTATGGAGATTGAAAAAAGCTTAGAGGAGAGGAAAGCTTCCTAGTCTTGATAGGAGTAGGGCCTAAATCTTCAAATTGTGGAAAGTAATAAATGGACTTCCCCAAATAAGTGGACTCTAAGTTAAGCGTATTATAATCGATTAATAAGGAGTCATCAGATGACAAAAAGAAACAAGTATTCACCAGAATAGACATGACCTAATGAAATATCTTTGCCATAAATAATCCTTTTATCAATCATATTAAATTATTAATGAAACTTAAATAAGGGAAAATGGGTAGACTATTCGAGTAGGATATTTTGCTTTATTGCAAATTGATACTCATTACGAATTATTTCTGTGGAGACTTGAAAATGGTCAGTCACTTTTGCAAAAAGAATATCTTTATTGATTGGAGTGTCACTTTCAAGCAGTAGGTGTACAAAATAAAGACCAATCGAAGAAATCTTAGTAAAAACACATTTTTTGGTCTTTATATCTCTATTGAAAATAATAATATGATGAAGTTCTTCTGGCCTTTTAGATATATTATTTACCCACGAACAAATATCATAATGAAATTCATGTGCGGCTACCGTTGGATTGAGAAGTACTTCATTAATATTTATAGATTCTTTTACTATATCTTCATTTTCTTCATCGAGATAAGTACAGAAT
>CAYGUN010000397.1:0-1781 GCA_964353025.1 uncultured Bacteriovoracaceae bacterium | reverse complement strand
CTTATCTTCAGCAATATTTACTTTAAGATTTCTCCCACCAAACTCTTTTCCATCAAGGTTTGAAATACAAGCTTGCGCTTCATCATCTGATTCCATTTCTACGAAACCAAAACCTTTACTTTTTCCTGTCACTCTATCATGGATAACCTTGATAGACTTAACAGTTCCGAAACCTCCAAAAAGGTCCTTTAATTCATCTTCTGTCGCTTGGTAAGACATGTTACCTACATACAATTTGTTGCTCATTTAGAAAGCCTCCGTAAATTACTAAAAATAGTTACCTGTCATTTCAATTTGGGATGTTTTAGAACGACGACTTAACGCACGATGACTATTGCATCTAAACTTAATCTGATTAGCTAACACGCTTAATTTATACTCATATCAATAATAAGACAAACAATTTTGAAAAAAACTATTCGTCTTTAAGAATTCTTGTCACGCTGTCTGCCCCACCACCATTATGTAAGTCGTGACTTTGGTTTCTCTGGTGAGGACTATAGAATTGAGGATACTCGCTAGATTTGGCCTTATCATCTAACTCAAGAAATCTTAAATTTTCAGGTAAAGCAAAATGTGGACTTAACAGCCCTTCGGATTGTAAAAGTTGCGGCATTAGAGTCCTAGAAACTATTCCAAAGGACATACCTACGTTTGATGCGCTTCCTGCAAAATAAGTGTGGTCTACAGTAATAGCACCTACACCCATTTGGAAACCACGTTTAGTATATTTAAAAGTAAATTTAGCGTGATTATGCCCTGTTACAAGAGACTCGTAAGAGGTACGCTTACTTCCTTTGCTCATTCCCATATCGCCGTGGTGGATAGCAACAGTTTTCCTTGCAGCACCTTGTTTGCCATTATTAATGACGAGGTCTTCGCCATTTTTTAAGAAAACTAAATTATTTGGATAAGCTGTTGTGTGAAAACCAAACTCAGCCGAGTACTTACTCATAAATTCCATTGGGTCATAACCAGCATCAAGGCCACTTTGAATGACTTTTACAATATCATCATAAAGGGCCCCATGTTTTTTATACCAACCCTTAGTAATTAAATATGTATACCACTTATTATGATTTCCTGGAGTTTCGTAATAAACAAAATTTTCTCCATGTGCCTCAATACCAATTCGAATAATCTCATCAACTAGGGAAATGTATTTAGCGTGCTCGGCCCTTACATCTAACTCCCCTGACTCAAGCATTTGGTTTAGGTAATAATCACTATCAAAGACATGATGATTAGCGGATGCGCCTTCGATTCCATCATTTCCGACAACCATTACTGGCTTATATTTTTGAATATGTTCCTTAATTGCCGGTAAGTGCTGTTCTGAAGCATGGGTTCCATGCGTATCACCTAAAATCATGGCCTCAACTTCTCTTTCTTCAATTCTGCCATCTGGATAAAAAATCAGGTTTTCATCTACAAACCCACCCAATTCTTCATCCCAAAGAATATACCTTGGAATAGGAGTCGAGTATGCACCTTGCCCAGTTTCTCTAGCGATAGTGTCATCTTTTTGAATCAACAGAAGCGCAGGAACTCCACTATCTTCTTGAGCAAACATATTTGTTCTAATTTGAGTTGCACTTTTAGTTAGATTATCTGTAAACCAGTTATCACCAGAGATAATTCCCGTTGTAAAAATCTGATGACTTGATTCTGCTAAGGTCCTAATCGTCTCTCCTTCAATTTTTGGATTAGGGTAGACAACAATACCCCCAAATGGGCCTCTATGTTTGATACCAGAGAAAGGATTAATCTGTTTTCCTGTC
>CAYGUN010000396.1:921-1785 GCA_964353025.1 uncultured Bacteriovoracaceae bacterium | reverse complement strand
TTCTTATGGAGCAAAAAACCCTATCAATGAAAGAGTTCAGGTCCGCTATGACGGTAAGCTACCGGTTATTCTTACTCATGCGGTTAAGGTTGTTAATGGAGAAATTACAGTTGAAAAAGACTACCTTGAAGGTTCTTTTGGTTCAACTGTGATGGATGAATTTGTTGGCGCTGGTTATATTAGAATGGATATGATTCATACAGGAAGTAATCCTGGGCCATCAGTGGCTACATTTGTTTATAACAACTGGTCGATGTCAATTAAATCTCAAGAAACATGTTCTGATTTAGTATTTATTAAGTAAGAAGATAGGTAAAAAAAGGCCCACAATAATTGTGGGCCTTTTTTGCTTTCTTTTTTTCTTTCTCCACTTGATACTCATAAAAAAGCCTTTCCTTTTCTTGTCTTTTTAGTTCTTTAAATAAACCAATTTTTTCAATAGTTTTGTAAGAGGCGATTTCTTCTTCATTTGTTCCCATTCTTTGAAGATAAATATCTTTATCATTTTGATAGATAGCAATTCTCTTTTCATACTTTTTTATAATTTTTTGAGTTTTTGCTTCATTCTCTTTTTTTACTTTTTCTATATTAATATTATGAGATCTCTCTCTGACACCAGCTTGCATACTGGCAAGAACGTAGATAAAAAGGAAGATAAATGAAATGGCTGCAAAGAGATCACTATAAGAACTCAGAGATTTCTCTGCCTCTTGTCCTTCCTGTTGATTTTCGTCGAAATCATTGAATTTCCATTTTTAAGTATCTAGTCGGCTAAGGTAGCTGATTAATTGAGTCTAAAATAAAAACAGGGCTAATTCGTTGAAAAGATTAGGGTTTTACAGGAGAATAAGGGCAAGGAGAATT
>CAYGUN010000396.1:0-911 GCA_964353025.1 uncultured Bacteriovoracaceae bacterium | reverse complement strand
TGTATCGATTGTCTTTATTGTCATTCTAAATGCTGTAGGGGTGAGTTTTTATTTTAAGCAGCATAAAGAAATTAAGCATTTAACGACTATTTCAAAACTTACAAAGCAATGCAGGCAGGAGATTAGTAGTGAAATAGAAACAACTCCAGGCTGTTTAAAATTCAGAGGGCTTTTGCCTGAGAGCGAGTTTATTAAAATGACCCATGAAACTCTTCAAACAGAACTTAATGAGTATTTTTCTGGTTATGAAGATGAAGGGATGAAAAGCCTCAAAAGAGAAATAGTCAAAGAGCAATTTAACGTTTTTGAGCAAAGCCTAAATGAAGTAGAATCAGAACTTAAAGACCCTCTTGCTTATACAGAGTCGCTTCTTCTTCTTTTTAATCTTGCTGTTGTTTTATTTTATCTTTACTTTACATGGAGGTATTTTAGAGCAAAAAAGACAGCTCGTAGAAAACTACCCAAAATTAAGGCCTTACTACTTTATCTGTTAGAGAAGCATTTTCTTGAGATGGTCCCATACTATAAAGATATTTCTGTTCCTGAAAAGGGCGAGACTTTAATTAGTGATGACTTCTTAGGTTCAGTTTTTTTTTCTTTATTGAAAATTAATGAGGCCATAAAAAATGAGTATCAGCCTTTAGGTAAAATTGAGCTCAGAGTCGAGCAGTCATCGAGTTTTATAAGAATTATTCAGATTCTTAATTTTATGAATGATGATACTGATATTTCATCTTTCATTAAAGAAGAGATGAATTATAAAATCCTACTTGGCCTGATTGAAGAGCAGAACGGGCATATTAAGCTTGATAAAGACGAGCAAAGTGCTCGAGAATTCCTGGAAATTTATCTCCAAGTCGAATCTGGGGCAGCTAGGCACTAAGAATTATTTTCCTTGAATATTAAATAGT
>CAYGUN010000395.1:0-1827 GCA_964353025.1 uncultured Bacteriovoracaceae bacterium | reverse complement strand
ATGTTAGAGCTCGAAAAATAAATGAAGAGATGAAGCTCGCAGCTGTTCATGCACTTGCGAATCTAGCAAAGGAAGAAGTTCCTGAGGACGTTATTCGTGCCTATGGAAACGAACATTTTCAGTTTGGACCAAACTATTTAATTCCTAAGCCATTTGATAAAAGAGTACTGACTCGCCTATCACCTGCCGTTGCAAAAGCCGCCATGGATTCAGGGGTGGCCAGAGTAGAAATTAAAGATTTAAAACAATATGCCATTGATCTTGAAGCTAGACTTGGAATGAGTGCAAGCTTCATGAGAAATATTCGTTCTCGCCTACCTCAGGACAAAAAACCTAAAATTGTTTTTACTGAGGGAACAAATCAAAGAATTCTTCATGCCGTCTCAATTCTAAGAGAAGAAGGATTGATAAACCCTATCCTTCTTGGAGAAGTACCAAAAGTGCATAAAAGAATGGATGAACTGAATCTATCTCATCTTAAAGATGTTGAAATTTACTGCCCTGAAGATAGTGAAATGCATGATGAGTTTGCCCAAGACTACTACGCGAGTAGGCAAAGAAAAGGTGCCTCATATGCCCTGTCTCAAGAAATTGTAAATAGAGTGAATTATTTTGGCTCTATGATGGTTAAACATGGCCATGCAGATGGAATGATTACAGGTGCCGCTGCTTCATACAAAGAATGTATTAAACCTATTCTGCGAGTTCTTGGCACAAGAAAACAGGCCAGTGCTCTCGGTGTTATTATTTTAGTGTTCAAGCAAAAAGTGTATTTTCTTGCAGACTGCACTGTTCAAATTGATCCTAGCCCTGAAGAGTTAGCGCATATTGCGAAGTCAACTAGTGTTCTTTATCAGAAGTTAATGATGAAAGAGCCTAGAGTTGCTTTTTTAAGTTTCTCTAGTTTTGGTTCAAACCCTTGTCCTGAAACTGCTAAAATAAAAAAGGCCGTACAAATAACAAAAGAAAAATTCCCTGATTTAGTAGTGGATGGTGAAATGCAGGCTGATGTAGCAGTTAACCAAAATATTCTTAAAAATTTATTTGGTTTTTCTGCTCTCGATAAAGAAGCTGACATTCTTATTTTCCCCAATCTAAGCGCATCAAATATTAGTTACAAATTACTATCTCAACTTGGTTCAGCAACACCTATTGGACCTATCCTTGCGCCAATGGAATATGCTGTTAATATTGTCCAAAGAACATCAACTGTAGAAGAAATTGTTAACATGAGTAATATGACCGCTCTTATTGCTCTTGAATATCAAAAAATTAAGGATAAAAAATGAGTTTTATTAGAAACGTTATTCAAACTGAACACGCTCCAGCTGCTGTAGGAACTTATTCTCAAGGTATAGTCTTTAACAACTTTTATTTTTATTCAGGACAAATTGGTCTTGATCCACAAACTATGCAACTTAAAGATGGTCTTACGGAACAATTGAATCAAATTATGAATAATATTGATGCTTTACTTGAAGCCTCTGACCTGACGAGAAACCATATTATTAAAACTAGTATTTTTCTTATAGACCTTAATGATTTCTCTGAAGTAAACAAAGTTTATGAAAATTTCTTTACAGAACCCTATCCCGCAAGAAGCTGCGTACAAGTTTCGGCCCTACCCAAAGGTGCATTGGTAGAAATCGAAGTCGTTGCAGCAAAAGAAGAGAATGCTTGATAAAAAATATGTCTTTGAAACAAAAAAAACGAGATTAAGAAGGCTTTTCATTAATGCCATTCTAGTCTCTGTTACATGCGTGCTGATTATACCAACTATTGGTGTCTCCATTCCTATATATGGGCAAAAGGAGTATACCCAAGCCC
>CAYGUN010000394.1:0-1828 GCA_964353025.1 uncultured Bacteriovoracaceae bacterium | reverse complement strand
AATAAAGCGCAACCAAGTTCTATCGAAACTTTCGCCCCTTGAACAAAAGTAACAGGGTTGGCCTCAATCATCATGGCATTTTTAAAACCGATGAAAGTAAGAAAAGCTCCAATTCCACAGGACAAGGCCACTCTTAAATGATTGGGGATGGCCTTAACAATCATGATTCTCAAAGGAGTTGCTGAAATAATAAGAAAGAAAATTCCAGACCAAAAGGTAAGCCCTAGTGCTTGCTGCCAGGGAATCCCCTCTCCTAAAACGAGAGAGAAAGTAAAAAAAGCGTTTATCCCCATTCCGGGAGCTAGCGCAAAAGGCAGATTGGCCACAAGCCCCATAAGTAGAGTTGAAAGAAAACTCACAATGACAGTAGCTGTCAAAACACCCGGGAAGCTCATTCCTGTTCCATTGGAAGATAAAATAGCGGGGTTAACCGCAATAATATAGGCCATTGTCAGAAAGGTTGTAACACCTGCTAGAATTTCAGTTTTTCTCTTTTCCATAGTATGCTCTAATCACTTTATTTTAGAGATTAGATTCAAGGGTGTAAATGGGCCAAGAGCTTTACGAGTGGGCATTAATTATTGGAAGATGGGTACATATCACCACCGCAGTCACTTGGATTGGAACCAGTATCTTTTTTATGTGGCTAGATAGATCCTTTGTTAAGAATGAAAGTTCCACTCGACCTGGACATGTTGGAGAACTGTGGATGGTCCATGGTGGAGGCTTCTATCACGTTGAAAAACTTCTAATGGGCCCAACTAAAGTTCCCGATCACCTCCATTGGTTTAAATGGGAAGCCTACTGGACATGGATGAGTGGTTTTTTTCTAGTTTGCCTTATTTTTTATACAGGTGATGGCATATTTCTTTTAGATGAAACCGTTTCAAGTCTCACCTACCCTCAAGGAGTTGTCCTTAGTCTATTTACCATTTTTGGCTCTTGGATATTTTATGATTTTCTATGGGAGAGAAAGGCCACTGCCACTCATCCGCTTTTAGGACACGTGCTTACTATTTCTTGGTTTGTTGGTATGACTCTTCTTCTGACCCACACCATTAGCGGTCGAGCTGCCTACTTGCATATTGGGGCCATGATTGGAACTTGGATGACGGCCAATGTTTTTATGCGAATCATCCCTCGACAACTTAAAATGGTTGAGGCCTCCAAAAAAGGTGAGCCTGTTAACCAAGCGTGGGGATTAAACGCCAAAAATAGGTCCACTCATAATACTTATCTCACACTGCCGGTTATTTTTATTATGCTTAGCAACCACTTTCCTTCAACTTATGGGCATGAACTTAATTGGCTGATTCTTATTTTAATTAGCATGGCAGGAGCAGCAATCAGAGAATTCTTCGTTGTGAGAATTAATAATCCATCCCGGGCCTATAAGTTTGCAATGGCAGGTATTATCCTGATGATTATTGTCATGAGTGCTTTTAGAGAAACTCAATCTGAACCCACTGAAGTCACAACCCAAGTAAAGCAGATACAAAAAGAAGCCCTATCACCTGACATCGCTTTAAAATTAAATGCAGTAAAAACAAATCTATCTGGAGTGATTCATTTTGAAGGCCAAGTCCCTCAAGGGAAAAAGCTTAAACTACCAAAAGCTTGCGCAGATCAGTTTTCAGGAGACATTTACTCTGATGAGGTAAAAGTTCAAAATAAGAAACTGCAAAATGTACTTATTCGAGTGATTAAAGGACATGAAGGGCTGGATTTTGGAACTATCCCTCAAAACCCAATTGAGCTTAACCAGCAAGGCTGCATTTACCGCCCGAGAGTTTTGGCCCTAAGAGTCGGTCAAACTTTGGAGCTCGTT
>CAYGUN010000393.1:0-1829 GCA_964353025.1 uncultured Bacteriovoracaceae bacterium | reverse complement strand
TGCGCTTAGTAGATAGTGAGTACTTATTACATATTAGTATTGCAAATAACAGAGAATGTGAGTATAAGATTGCATGCACCGCATTATATCAATGGTTTATCTTCTTATTTGCCCCATTTTTGCCCTCGCAAATGGACTGTCCTTTAATCCACCGTTGAGTGAATTTGCTAGACTTTTATCCAAAGAACTCAAAGTTAATCAAAGCTTTATTGAGGTAAAGCTTCAGGGTTACATTAAGTCCGAAGAACTCCTAAAAGAATTTCATGGTAGTGAATCTCTTTTTGATCTTAATTGGCAGAACCAGTCTGAAATTATGTGGAGGATATTCTTTAACTCTAAAAAAATCCAAACTGTTTATAAAATCGATTTTGATACTTTTAATAAAGTTTTTAGAAGGACAATGCTAGATGACTCGGGCATGTTTTTTAAATTAGTTTTTGATTCTTTTAAAAAACATATACCCTACTTATCTCCAAGTGCCCTAGAAAGTGGGATTAAATACTACTACTCAAATAGCAGCTATAGTGACCACCGAAATTTCTTAAGTTATCGCAGTGGAGGTTTTTATCATCCAACAGTTTACCAACGCATCCCTTACTGGGAGATAGATACCTTTAAAACTCATGTTCTAACCATGAGAAGTTTACCATGGGGACTTTTAGTCAAGGTCGTTGATAATTTCAATAAAGGCAAAAGTACAAAAAGCAAATTCGATCCAAATACAGCGCCAACCTCTGTCTATGGTGATGACTACAGTCTTGATGTATATTTAAAAAAATATATTGAAAAAATTTATGGCCTCAACCACCCTAAATTTGTGGGCTACTTTGCTGATCATGATAAATTTAAAGATGAAGCAGCACAAAGCTGGTGGCTTTTTAAGCAAAAAGTTAACGAAGTTTCACCAGGCTTCTACCCTGAACATTACAGTACTCATCTCTCAGAACTCGAAGATAACTACAAATATAGAACAAAAAAAGACAAAGTTGTTCATGCTCTATATAGCTGGACCTTTACAGAAGAGTTATTAACTGAAGCTTTAGACAAGTACACAGTAGAAGAAATCCTTGAAGATTATGAAAAGAGGCCTTTGCCTAGAAAGGACTTCCCGGAGAAACTTATATCAAAATTCTCTCATGATAGAAAAGACTTTATAACTTCAGCTAAGCTGTACTTTGAAATGAATAAAATTGTAGGCATGTTAAAGTCACGAGAATTCATCATAGAGTACCTCGAGCATTTAAATGATTTTGAAAAAACATTACTATTAAAAATACTTATAGATACTGGCTACCCTAGCTTAGTGAAGTCAATCGAGATAAATATATTAAAGGTAAGTAGCAAAATACTAGATGGACTGGATGACTACTTACCCATTATCAAAGAAAACTTCAATAATGAAAATATGGCGAAAGCTATCAGTGAGGGTAATCTATTTGAGCAAATAGTTCTTTTCTTTGAACAGAAACCTTTTGCTGGTCCACATTCAAAAATGGTTTTGGACAGCCCCCTAAGACATCTTTTCTTCGGAGCACCTGCCAAGTTCAGTGAAAACCTCAACAAAATGCAGCAGTACCTTTCACGTATTGATATCGACGAGCTTGAAAATAAAAAATCTGAACTTATTAAGGAACTTATGAGTTTTAAAGACCGCTCTATCAACTCTGTTTATACCAATGATATGGATTATGATGAGAAAATTAAGAAAATCACTCAGTTTATAAATGATTTTGAAAATCCCTATCTCAAAAAAATGAGATGCATTGAATTCTTTCTTTAAAAATAGAATTTTAAAATTGAAACTTCTTGATGAAAACAGAGAAAAGTGT
>CAYGUN010000392.1:0-1839 GCA_964353025.1 uncultured Bacteriovoracaceae bacterium | reverse complement strand
CTCAAGTTTGACACCAAATAGGGTGCGAGAAGCCCTTAAATTTCAGTAGAGGTCAATTATTGCTGGATTTCTAAAGATGTGGGCACTACAAATTCTTGGACTGGATTACTTCTATAAATAATTCTTTTTGGCAGTTCAAGATTGACTGCCTTAAACATTTTTTTGGCGCCTTCTTTGACTTCAGTTAGTAAATGAACTTCTTCATCCTTGACTTTCATTTCAACCACGCTGAGTCTTTTCAAGTCATTCATACAGCGAGAATAAGAGAGATTTTTTGAAATTTTTTTAAGCTTGGCAGCAAGCTTTCTTCTGATTATTAAGGCAAGAAAGCAAATCATTACATGTGCCCTTATTCTTTCATCTGTGTAATGATAAAGTGGCCCAAGTTCTAGTTCTCCTTTAAGTTGTCTAAAACCCTGCTCTACTTGCCATAATCCTTTGTACCCCTCAACTATTTGAGGCGCTTGAAGATAGGTGTTGCTTGTTAAAACAAAGACTCCATCAAAGAGTTCATCTTTTTTAATTTTCTTCTCACTTAATTTTGGAGCCTTGCCCTCGATATCTAAAAAACGTTTATAATCTTTATTCTCTATAATCGATTCAATTTTTCCTGACTTAATTTTATCTTGAAGTTTTTCCAGAATCTTTTCTCTATGTTTTGCATCTAGGACTGCTCTGTCTGCGTTATAACAAAAAATAAGGCGGTGAGATTTATAATCAACTTCTTTGTATTGAAGATTGCTGTTTCTTAATTTGATGAGATCAACTTTATTAAAAACTTCTTCTCTATCGGCCTTAGGAATGGTTCGCATTCTATATCCTAAGATATAATCAAGTCCCATCTCTTCAAGAAGTTTAATATTTTTAGCTGAGACCATTCCTCTGTCACCAACAAGAACAATTTTTTTAATACCATATTTAGTCACCATTTTTTCAATCATGATTTTAAAACAAGTCACATCATTTTGATTTCCTGCAAAGGTCTCATGCCCCAAGGGAATGCCGTCCTGACTCATTAAAACTCCCACTACTATTTGTTTTAAATCACTTCGTCTTGCTTTTGAGAATCCATAATTAAGCAGTTCACTTTGCTCCTCTTTATCTTCACCAAAAAAAACAATAGTTGTGGTGTCAAAGAATCCAACTTCATTCTTTTTACCTTTGGAGAGACTATCAAAAATATTTTTTTCTATCTCATCTTGATGAGCAATTAAATAATCCATGGCGCGATAATAATGATGAAGTTCAAATTTCGTCATGCCATAAACTGAGTCTTGAAACTGATTCATTCCTCGTTTACTAACGGAATTAGTTAAGCGATTAAGAACCATATTGAAAATCGCACGTTCTATGTCATAGAATGTATCAATACTATCAAAAGAATTTTTAAGAATTTTTTCAAGCCCAATTTCTTTCCATAATTTTTGAAAAACAAGAAGCGGGCCATATTGTTTTGAATCTTGAGGAATAATATCTAATTCAATATCAAGCGAAGTAGATTCAGTAGAATAAGGAAGTAAGACTCGCATAAGCTGATTAACTTGTTCAACTGCATCCCCGTTGTCAAAACGTCCTAAGTTTAAAACAGTGCGATTGCGAACTTTGCCTTCCTCCCGATAGGACTCGACAACTTGCAGATAGGCCCTGTCAGGATAATCTTTGTATTTTTTAATTTTTATATACATTGAAATTGATTAAGACATAATTTTTTTGGTTTGGGAAGGCCAGGATATAAAAAATTCTTGGCCACTACACTCAAAATAAGAAAAACTGTTGAAAACTAATCCAGGAAAGGCGATTCAAGCTGTGGCCCTGTGTCGAGGTGTCAAACTTGAGCCA
>CAYGUN010000391.1:0-1840 GCA_964353025.1 uncultured Bacteriovoracaceae bacterium | reverse complement strand
GTCGAACAAATATTTTGATTATGAGAATCCGTTGAATCCTGTAGTTGAGACTGCCCTTTCTTCAGAGCAACTTCAAGCTGGGTTGTTTCAGGTATTAGATTCGCCTTAAGAAATTTTTTCATATCGTTTAAAGTCGAGCGAATTCCACCTGCAGCTGACATCCCTGGAAGATGCCAGAGACTTGCTTCTTTCCAGTCACCAGAAATAGCATCTTTACTATAAACCTTGGCCAGATTTTGACAGCTGTTACTTAGCTCACAAGGCATATCAATTCGAGTATTTTTCATTCCAAGAGGAAGTAATACATTTTGAGTAAGATAGTTCTCAAAAGTTGTATTAAACTCTTGTGCTAAAAACTCCCCTACTAATCCAAGACCAATATTGGAATAAGAGTAAAAGCTTCCTGGGACAGGAAAATATTGAGCAAACTCATCGACCGTATAACTAAATTCGTTTACAAACTGATAACCCAATTCTCTTGTTGTATTTCGATATGGGTCAGTTAACTGCTCATCTAAGTCAACGCCAAAGCATTTAAGTTCATTTGGATTTGATAATCGTATAGTACAAGGCACAGAGAACTTAATCCCCGTATGAGTAATAAGATTCTCTATCGTTATATTTTCACCATAAGGACGAGGGGCCCTAATTTCATTTGGTAGATAAAGCGAAATATCGTCTTTAAGACGAACTTTGCTTTGAGTTGCCAGGGCGATTCTTGCAAACGACTTCGAAATGGAGCCAATTTCATAGACTGTATCACCGTCAGGTTTAAGGTTTGCTACTACATCTCTGAATCCATAATGCCCTTGGAAACTTGAACCACCATTATTTAGTACCAAGACTGATAGGCCAGCAAACTTACTTTCTTTTAAATGTACCCTGAGTTTCTTTCCAAAGTCAGAAGGAATTGGACTAGCAAGTACTGAAAATGAGAAAATTAAAATCCAAACAGCTTTGTGAATCATGAAGAGTTTTTAGCATAAGCTAAATGACTCTACAAGTCGATGGTGGTGGAGGTGGTGAGTGTCTTGTAAGTTGTTATTTTTGTTGAGGTGAAAATCGAAAGTAATACAGATTACTACAAGACAAAGTAATTTAATACCATTCTTCGAACTCTCCCACTGAAAGTTCTTCGATAACCCTGTGATTAACAATCTGAAACCAGTCATCACTATGATAAGCCCAAATATCAACTCCATTTTCCTCTAGGATTAAACTGAAAAAAGGGTTTTCTTGCTCACTGACCTCAGTATCCCCCCAACACGAAGAAAGCTTTGGGTAGGTATTTAGAACTTCATACATCAAATCATCAGATGTTACGTTAACAACTACTGCGCTAAGAGAAATCTTAAACCTTAACTGTATCTCTCCATACCCACTCGAACTATAAGGATCTTTTGCAATAAACACATTGGAGAAACCATCATCCTTCCTTGTGACTCGGTTGTATTTAAAAAAAGATATCGAGTTGTTACCCAAGGCATTTCTCTTAGCAATTGAAGAGCGTGTATAGTGGTAAAATACGGACTTGCTTCTTTTAGATTTAAAGGGATAGCTTTCGATTGTTTCTTTCATCGAGTCGAGCTCTGGAATATATAGCTCTTTGCCCTCTTTAAAGAAATTACGAAGTTTACGCAGACAGCGGGCATTAAACTTGGATGTGTAGTTTCCTTTGACTTTATTTTTAATAAGCGACTAAAACGAATATTGCTCTTCGTTGTGAGCAAACGCTAAACTGACAGAAAACGCTAAACTGAACGTTAAAACCTTGGTTTGATTCATGGTCGTATGAATACCACTGACTCAATAAAAAACCAATTCATCGAATGTATTTTAC
>CAYGUN010000390.1:0-1844 GCA_964353025.1 uncultured Bacteriovoracaceae bacterium | reverse complement strand
GAGTATTAAAGAACATTACTCGCTTTTGTTTGTTGCTGTTACTATCTACTGGTCATTGGCCTTGTCCTCATCGCCAAGTTGGAATTCATGGATTTCCTCACTTTTAAAAGCAGATGAAATTCGAGGTTTTTTTTCCACTCGTAATGTGATCCTTTCCATTGGAACTCTAAGTGGGTTGTGCTTCACAGGTTTATTACTTCATTCAAATACTCATTTAATATGGGGGCTTAAAAGCTTTCATTTTATTTTTCTTTTGTGCTTCTTCTTTAGATTCTGCTCTTTTTGCTGTCTTTTAAAACATGAACGAGTGGTATTTCAAAAAATTGAAGGGCTTAAACTTAAAGTATCTCGTAGTGATTTTTTATTAAATGGTGATAATTTCGCCTTTAAATTTATTATTTTTTCGGCCTTAATAAAAGTGGGAGTTTATTTTAGTGCCTCTTTCTTCGCGCCTTATATGTTGAAGCAACTTCATTTTAGTTACTTAGACTATATGCTGATCCTGGTCTCCTCTTATTGCGGGCGTGCCATTTTTGGTCAGTTTATTCGGAAATACCTGAAACGTTTTGATATTAATTTCATCTACCTGCTGGCCTCAATTGGTATTGGCTTTATTCCTATATTGTGGGCCATCTCTAAAAGCTTTACTTTTATTTTTATTTTAGAAATATTCACGGGCCTTGCCTGGGGCGCTTTTGAAATCGCTTTCTTTGTTACTTGTTTTGAAGAAATTCCAACCCACGAGCAAGCGCGTTTTATGAGTTGGTATAATTTCTTGCATACTATCGCTATAGGTGTGGGATGTGTGGCAGGGCTTAGTTTATTTCGTCAATTAGGGCCTTCCATTGACTCGTATTTTACAATTTTTATCATCTCATCACTCATTCGTTTGGTAAGTCTTTTTTATTTTCCAAGAAAAAAAATTATCAATGGCAAGATGGTTGTCTCCACTTTTTCCCGCTCCATTGCGGTTAGACCTAATATGGGCTTTGTTGGCCGTCCTTTGTGGCAGGTTTATAAGAAGTTTAAGAAAGATTAAGGACGACGTTTCCGTCGCCCCGTTTGCTCAAATCTCTCTTTCTATGCTATACTATTTGAGTGCTCCGTTGGTTCAAGCAGAGCTACATTTAAAAGTTTAAACCCCAAGCTTTTTCTTGGGGTTTTTTTATTGCAAAAATCTATCTCGTTAATTGCCTTAGAACTTCCTTCAATCATTGATTTTATTAAGTAAGAGTGGCAAAAAAAGTTCCAAACGATGGCCAATTATTCTTTGGAAATTTGAAGAGAAAAGAGTTAGTTTACAACTTTTTTAATAAACTCATTTAGCTCAGTTGAGGTAATTTGCTCTTTTAATTTTTCCAGTTCTTCTTTTGTATCTACATCAACTAAGGTTTGAAGTAGGGCCACATTTCCTTTCTTTTCCAGAATAGCTTTAAATTTTTCACAGGTGAGTTCACTGCTATATGGGACATCAAGCCAGTCTTGATGAGAGAGGTTCTTTTTCCCAGCAAAAAGGTAATACCCACCATCTTCGGCAGGGCCTAAGACAAAATCATGATCTTTCAATTTATCTATGGTCTCTTGAATAAGATCTGGGGTTATTTGAGGAGAGTCAGCACCAATGAAGATAACATTTTTATAGATCTCTCGAAGTTTTTGATAGGTGTAGTGAAGCCTATCCCCTAAAGTACCGCTAGCTTGAGTCATAGTGAAAAGGTTTTTCCAAAGCGGATGGTTTTGAGCATTTGTTTCGGCCACAGACCAAAAAGGAAAAAATAAAGAATTATTCTTTTGAGTTTCAAGTAACGTTCTTTCAATGCACTGGCAGGAAAGAACGTGAAAAG
>CAYGUN010000389.1:0-1858 GCA_964353025.1 uncultured Bacteriovoracaceae bacterium | reverse complement strand
GTTGATTCAGTTGATGTTGAAGTAGAGGGGCATCTTTTAGGGATAACAGAATATATTAAAAAACCTATAATTCCTAAACTGTTGAAGGCTATTTTTAATAAATACTCTTCGGGAAAACAGAAGAACTCCATCATTACTGCTGGCAAAATAAGCTTAAATCTCGCCGAGATGAGTGTTTACTACGAAGATCATTTGTTGGATTTAACTAATAGTGAATTTCGTATCTTGCATTACTTACTTCAAAACCAAGGACTTATCGTATCCCGAGAAGATTTGCATAAAGTGATATCTCGTAAACCGATGATCAATATCGACCGTTCTGTTGACATGCACGTAAGTAGTCTGCGCAAAAAAATAAAAACAGCAGGATCTTTTATTAAAACAAAAAGAGGAAAAGGTTATTTTTTCGAACCTAATTAAAATGAATCATGAAATTGAAGTGAGATTTGGTGGAATAGAGAGGCTTTATGGTAAAAAGTCTTTCCAACAATTATGCTCATCTCACGTGGCCGTTGTGGGGCTTGGTGGAGTGGGCTCGTGGGTCGTTGAATCTTTGGCCCGAAGTGCAGTTGGAAAAATAAGCCTGTTTGATATGGATGAAGTTTGTATCACTAATACCAATAGGCAACTTCAAGCATTAACTTCAACAGTAGGCAAGTCAAAGGCCAAACTTCTTCAAGAGAGAATCCTTGAAATAAATCCCCTGTGTGAAGTTTTTTGTATTGAAGATTTTGTGACTGCTAAGACGATGGATAAATATTTAACAGGTGATTTTGATTTTATTGCTGATTGTATCGATGGAGTCAGACATAAATGTGACATAATTGATTTTTCTAAAAAGAAAAACATCCCCATCATTAGTGCAGGAGCTGCAGCAGGTAAAACAGATCCCAGTTTAATCCGCTTGGAAGATCTCACTCGTAGTCGAAACGATATGCTGTTAACTCGCGTACGAAAAAAACTAAGACAGGAATATGGTTTTTCTAGAGGAGATAAAAAATTTAAAGTGGCCTGTGTTTATTCGGAACAACTGGCCGTGTATCCCAATGAAAGAGGGGAGATTTGTACCCATGTGGCTCCTGACTCTAATAAAAAACGGGATTGTGAAACAGGCATGGGAACGGCCACTCATTTAACAGGAACGATGGGGTTTTTTATGGCCTCTTTTATTATTAATGAGATAATTAACAAATGAGCTATATAGATTTTCACACTCATCACCCTTCACCAAATAAAGATGTCTTTAGCATACAAAACTATGATTATTTTAAGTCAGAGTCTATTGATGTTCCCACTGGAAGTTATACCATCGGTCTTCATCCTTGGTGGATAGAAAGAGCACCTGAGAATTGGATAGAAAAAATTATCGAAATTTATACTGACTTTCGCTGTATTGGTTTAGGGGAAATGGGGCTAGACAGGGCCATTGGAGTCGATTTTAAAAAACAGCAAGAAATATTTGATATTCAACTTAAGCTAGCGGAAAAACTTAAATCCCCTTTTATTGTGATCCACTGTGTGCGTGCCTATAATGATATTATTTCGACCTTAAATAAAAATTCTTATATGGGGCATATTATTTTTCATGACTTTGCCGGTAATATGGAAGAGCTGGAAGCTCTTACAAAGTTTTCTTGTTTTTTCTCAATGGGACCGAGGCTTATTGAGAACTTTAAATATCAGAACTTATTAGAACGAATTCCTTTAACCAAACTTCTATTAGAAACCGATGATAGGCCAAGTATAGGGATTGAAGAGGTTTATCAAAAAGCCGCTCGAACAAAAAGTGTTCCAATAGAGCAAGTTCAAAAGCAAATTGAGAGAAACTTTAAGCTTATTTGCCAAGTGTGAGCGTATA
>CAYGUN010000388.1:0-1869 GCA_964353025.1 uncultured Bacteriovoracaceae bacterium | reverse complement strand
CCATAAATCCCTCCTAGCACAATGATAGGTAGAGGTATTTCATAGCGGGATTGAATAGCAGCATCCTTTAATTTTTGAATATCAAAAGGAATTTTAGAAGCTTTTCCACTTGATTTCAAAACTGAATAGCTAGCAAGAATAATAATAATTAAAATTCCAGGAGCAATTCCTGCTTTAAATAAATTATCAATAGGAACCTTGGCCACAATTCCATAAAGAATAAGGGGAAGACTTGGTGGAAATAAAAGCCCTAAAGATCCGGATGAAGTAATAAGCCCTAAAGTGAACTTTTCACTATAGCCTTTTTCCATTAAGATAGGATAAAGAAGCCCACCCAAGGCCACAATCGTCACACCAGAGGCCCCAGTAAAGGCCGTAAAGAAAGCACAAAGAACCAAAGACATAATGGCCGTTCCACCAGGGAGCCAACCAAACAAAGCATTACTTAAGTTTAACAGCCTTCGGGGTGTTCCAGAGTCTGCTAAGACAAAACCCGCAAAAGTAAAAAGTGGGATGGTAATCAGAGTTGGAGAAGAAGTTAATCGATAAATTTCAACGACTACTGCAGATGTTGCAACATCTTCCAAGTGAAAGGCCACGAGTCCAAGGGAGCCCATCACCGCAAAAAGTGGCATGCCAAATAAGGCCAGAATTAATATGATAGTAATTGCGATATATATCATAAAAGTTTCTTGGCCTCTTTTATAAATGAATAGAAAAACCTGTAACTAATAAGGGAAAAGCCAAAGGGTATAATGGCAGTCAGTACAGAGGAATGTAATCCCCAAAAAACTTCTTTGCCATACTCCATTTCCATTTTCAAAAAATCAATAGAAGCCAGAGAAAGCCAAACGCATATTAAAGTGGTTGCGAGTAAAACAAGAGAAGTAATCACAATAAATATTTTTTTATTGGGATCAATCACTTTAGAAAAAATATCAATTTTAATATGCTTATCACTACCTGTGGCAATAACCGCCCCTAAGAATGAACATAAAAAAACAAGATGCCTGGTAAAAACGCCTATCCACAAATAGGTTATCTCAAATTGTCTGAACAGAATTTCAAATAAAGACAAAAGAACAATCGAAAGGAGGCAGACGACCAAGAAAATGGATGAAGCTTTTTCTATAAACTTATCTAACTTTCCTAGCATAGGTTAATTACCCACTTGGTTTAAAGCCGTTTCTGAAACAATCTTGCCCTTAATCCTCTTAACGACATCATCCCGGATGGGCTTGCTCTTTTTGATATCAGTATCAGGAAACTTTACAAACGTTACACCACTGGTCTTCATAATCTGAAGTGCCTGTTCATTATCTTTAACCGTCTGAATATTCGTTTCGCTGATGAATTTAGTGGCAACTGACTTTACTATTTTCTGGTGCTCTGGCTTCATTTTTTTCCACATTTTAGAATCAATAAGTAAAGCTCCTATTGAAAAGGCGACTGGATAATCAATGAGATATTTAATTCTAGTTTGCCACTGGAGTGCAATAACTCCTGTTGCAGGAGCATAGGCAGCTTCAATAATACCAGTTGAAAGAGAAGAAAGAACATCAGGCAATGCTAGAGGAATAGAAACAAGTCCCAATGAATCAACCATGGCCTTAACCAACTTATCGCCTTCCCATGCCCAAATTTTGATTCCTTTTAATTCATCTAAATTAGAAACTTTTTTTGTCGAAACAACATAGACTTGCCCAATTTCATAAAAACCAAGGTTTTCAAAACCCTCTTTACGAAGTCCCTTATTAAAATAATTTTCTAACTTTTCAACACTCTTCCATGCCTTCTCTCTTCCATGATGAAAAGTAAAAGGCACTTCCACTACTCTTACATCTTGGTAGATTTCCCCTAAGGTCTTTC
>CAYGUN010000387.1:0-1877 GCA_964353025.1 uncultured Bacteriovoracaceae bacterium | reverse complement strand
TTTGATGACATTTCCAAACAAAATGATGATCTTCTCCATAAGGAAGTGTTTCATCATATCCGTAGAGCAAATTAAACAAATCTTTCTTTATGGCAAATCCTTGATCTCCAAATGGCATTTTAAGAAAACGTGACCGAAAATTCAGTCCTAATTCATTCACCTTCATCAAGGAACTACCATCATAAAAATGAAGCCCAAAAAAAAGCAGTGAATCAGAAGAGACTCTAAAACTTTGCTCTAATTGTTCCAGGGTATTAACTTGCAATAAGGTATCTGCATGCAAAAACCATAAAATATCATGATTAGCAGCTTTGGCACCTGCATTAAGTTGCTTGGCCCGTCCAGTATCTGATGGAACCCATTTTAAATATTGCGTCTCATGCTTAATTGGATTATTTTTTGAAACCAGTAAAATCTCACTCAAACCAAAGCAAGCACGTAAGTGAGGTAGTAGAGATTTCCAATGAGTCTCACCTGTTGCAAGGGGGATTATAATACTCAAGCTTGATAAAAAAGTCTTATTCATCACTTTAAGAATACTCTTTTAATATTTTTTGTAAAATTGGGACTACATCAGGCACTAATAAATGTAAAATATGACTATCAAAGGGAAGTTATGGGGAAAAAGAACGTTCTAAAACTTATTGTTTTCTTACTATTGGTTTTTGCCATTTATTTGGTGAAATATTATGGCCTACAAAACTATTTCACACTCGAATACATGAAGGAACATCAACTTTCTTTTGCAAACTATTATAAATTAAACCAGATTCAAGCCATTTTTATTTTCTTTTGGATTTATGTTTTTGTTTGTGCCATTTCCATTCCAGCAGGTGCGGCCCTAATGACTTTTTTAGCAGGGGCCTTGTTTGGGTTGGGCTCTGGTATTTTGATTGTCTCTTTCGCAAGTACTATCGGTGCAACGGTTGCTTTTCTTATTTCAAGATTCTTATTAAGAGACTGGGTTCAAAGTAAATTTAGTAAAAGTTTAAAAGTTGTGAATTCGGGTATTGAAAAAGAAGGGGCCTTATATTTATTAACTCTCAGACTTATTCCTATTTTCCCATTTTCTCTGATTAATGTCGTCATGGGGCCAACCAATATGGGCATTTTAACTTACTTTTTTATCAGTCAATTAGGAATGCTGCCAGGAACGACAGTTGCAGTAAACGCTGGCCAGCAATTATCCCAAATTCATTCTCTTAAAGGAGTTTTTTCTTTCGAGTTGATTGCTTCATTTTTCTAATTAGGTATTTTTCCATCGATAGTAAAAAAAGTAGTCGCATTGATTAAGGCCAAAAGGATCTATAAGAAATTTAAAAAACCTAAGTCTTATGATTATAATATGGTCGTCATCGGGGCCGGGGCCGCGGGGCTTGTAACTTCCTATATTAGTGCGGCAGTAAAAGCAAAGGTGGCCCTGATTGAAAAACATAAGATGGGTGGCGATTGCTTGAATACAGGTTGTGTTCCGTCTAAGGCCTTGATTAAGTCTGCTAAAATTATGAGTTATCAAAATCAGGCCACTAAATATGGCCTGGAGAGAATTGATATTAGTTTTAGTTTCGCAAAAGTTATGGAGCGGATTCAAAAAGTTATTAAGAAGGTCGAGCCACATGATTCGATTGAGCGCTACACTGACTTGGGTGTTGAGTGTATTACTGGTACTGCTCAGATCATTTCTCCTTGGGAAATCAAGGTAGGGGATAGGATACTCACGACAAAAAATATCACCATTGCAACAGGTGCCCGACCTTTTGTTCCTCCTATTAAAGGAATTGAACAAGTGGATATTTTAGTCTCAGATAATTTATGGGAACTAAGAGAACTTCCTAAGAGGTTTCTTGTTTTAGGTGGAGGCCCTATTGGTTGTGAGA
>CAYGUN010000386.1:0-1906 GCA_964353025.1 uncultured Bacteriovoracaceae bacterium | reverse complement strand
CAGTAAGTTCAATAGTAAAGCTCTTTCCAAAAGTAGTTGAATCTTTCCTTAAGTCCACTGCAACATCTAAAACCTTGCCCTTTAACACACTCACAAGTTTGGCTTGAGCAAATTCGCCCTCTTGAAAATGCAATCCTCGAAGAGTTCCATATTTAGATTTTGAACGGTTATCTTGAACAAAGGGGCGAGTAATACCAATTTCTTTAAAAATATTAGCATTGAAGCTTTCGAAAAAATATCCTCGCTCATCTTCAAAGACTTTTGGTTCAAAAATATAAAGGTCTTTAATTGGTGTTTCAATAAATCCCATTAGGACTCCATTAATTTTTTTAAATACTGCCCATAAGAATTCTTAAGCATGGGCTCTGCTAATTTCATTAATTGCTCTTTTCCAATAAAGCCTTTCTTATAAGCAATCTCCTCTAAACATGACACTTTTAACCCCTGTCTATTCTCAATTGTCTCAATAAAATTTGAAGCTTCAAGCATGCTTTGATGAGTCCCGGTATCAAGCCAAGCGTAACCCCTTCCCATCAACTCAACATTAAGGTTTCCTTTTTCAAGGTAGATTCTATTTAAGTCCGTTATCTCAAGCTCTCCTCTAGCCGACGGCTTTAAATTCTTTGCATACTCAACAACTTTATTATCATAAAAATAAAGTCCAGTTACTGCATAATTAGACTTAGGCTTTAAAGGCTTTTCTTCAATACTTGTGGCCTCTCCTTCTTCGTTAAAGTCCACAACCCCATAGCGATGAGGGTCTTTAACCCAATAACCAAAAACGGTCGCGCCATCATCCCTACTTGAAGCATTCTCTAATATCTTTGTTAAATCATGCCCGTAAAAGATATTATCCCCTAAAATTAAACAACAATTATCTTTGCCAATGAATTTCTCTCCGATGATAAATGCCTGGGCCAAACCATCAGGGCTAGGTTGCTCCGCATACTCAAGATTCAAACCAAGTTCACTGCCGTCTCCAAATAATTCTTTAAAACAAGGAAGATCTCTAGGAGTTGAAATTATTAAAATATCTTTTATGCCTGCTAACATCAGAATTGACATCGGATAATAAATCATAGGCTTGTCATAAATAGGGAGGATTTGTTTTGATACAGATTTAGTTGCTGGATAGAGCCGAGTTCCACTCCCCCCTGCTAGAATTATTCCTTTCATAAGTTTCCTTTTTTTCTTTTGTAATAGTTACCAGATTAGTGACAGAGTCTCAAAATATTACTCTTATTAATACGCCGCACCGTTCAGTTTTGGCATAATTTATGTGCATATTCTGCCCAGCTTCGCTATTATATTGGGAAATTATAACACAAGGTTTCAAGATAAAAATGGCCGTCAATATAAGTCGCATTTTACAATCAGGAATTGGAATAATGTTATCAGCTATTTTTGGAATAGCTTTATCAAAACTTATTTCTGTATCTAGCGGGCCTGAAAAACTTGGTGAGTTTGGAATTTATAGGCAATTTATCCAAGTTGCCTTGGTATTTCTCTCATTCGGGAATGGATTCTCGCTAATTGAGGGCCTTGCAAAAAGTGAAGAAAAAGGGGAATATCTAAACAACGCGCTTAGTTATTACCTATCTTCTGCCATAATCATCTCAATAATAGTATTGCTGTTTAATTCTCCTATAACAGAAGCACTTTTTGGTAATGAAAATAAATTACCAATGGTAATACTCACTCCACTTATTTTTATATCTGCAAGCTTATATCTTTTTTTCCGTTATTCCTTAAGTGGATTAAAAGAGATACTTCGCTCCTCTATTTCTCAAGCCTTGCCTTTTCTTTTTCTTTTCTTTTTTTATTTCTTTGAAACGAGATTTCACATTCTTTACTTACTAGCATATTCATCAGCTTTAATTGTCACTCTCTTCATTGCAAATAAAAA
>CAYGUN010000385.1:0-1912 GCA_964353025.1 uncultured Bacteriovoracaceae bacterium | reverse complement strand
ATCATAGTCCTTTATTTCTTTTACAGTCTTTTTATTGGCCATATATACCTCTTTCTTTTTTCGATGCGCAGCGAGCTGTTATAATTCTAATTTTTGTTCTTCTCATTGCAAATCCAATCATTAAAACTCGGTTCTCTAAACTCTTGCCATATAAAATATATCGCTTTTCTTTATTATTTGAGTGTTTCTTATCTTCAAAAAGTTTATAATTTTTATCATAAAAAACGCTTTCAGCTTCAAGGCAAGAAACGCCATGTTTCAACTCATTTTTTTGTAGATTCCACTGATCCCAATCAAAAGCTATCTCTTTCAAACCAACCTCAAGATTATTATACAGCGGAAAATTTGTAGTGTCAAACGCTACATCTCTTTAGAGTTCCCTTATGCAGATTCCTAATTGAAACGTCATCTTCATAATAAAACCAGTGGGCCACTTAATGCTCTAGTCTAAAAACTTTATTCTATCTAAACCATTAAAATAACGACCATTTCCTGCAAGGACTAAAACACTCAAGAATACCTCTAAAATGCCGATAAGTAGTCATGACTTCACCAATACATTTTTATCTCACCTTTAACCCACACCTTAACGACCACGAGGAGCCTCATTATACTCAGGCCCATGAGTTTTATGAAAAACTCCTATTGTATGTTAAATCAAATCCAGAAGATGCTCACCTATGGTGGGGGAAAATGATTGGTCAAGAGAGAGAGAGCTCATTAAAAAATGAAACTTTTCAAAAAGTTTTAGAAGCCAATAAAAAACTTAATTCGAGTACACATCTGTATATTACAGACTTTAATAATTTATGGGTTGGAAAAGTTGAAGAGATTTCAACAGAAAAACCCAAGAAATTAAATACCCTTGATTTTTATGAAGGGAAGAAAGTTGAAGTGTGGTTTAAAATCACTGACTTTACGCTGCTTGAGCATCATATTGAATCTACTGTAGTTAAATTAACTGAGCTTTATATAGATAATGAATTTAGTGACCTTAAAATTGATGAGATATCTCCGTATACAACGGCCATACGCTACCCTGCTTTTGTTCAAGACTTAAGTGAAGAAGCTTATTTTGATGAAATAGATGAAAGTGAACACTCTCACTTAATTCTGCAAACTCACCCCGCTATTAATAATATGGCCTCACTTCAGGTACTTAAATATATTCATGCCTACGCTTTGCCTGAGAAGATTTATAATAAACTTCCCCACGCGGCTAGGGCCGAAATTGAAATCGCAGAAATTGATGTGTTAGAAAATCGTCATCACAATAATAAAAGAATTGCTTTTAGTTATATTAAGGCCTTTGAAATTATTATGAATGATTTGGTCATTCATCACTTAAAACGTGAAGGATTTGGGAATGAATTTTTTGTTAATCCAAAATCCATGCCGCCAAAGCTTTATTTTGAAGCTAGTGATGCTGATTGTGTTCCAATATCCCAGTTTCAAAAAAATTACTCTATCGGACAATTAATCTACTTTGTTCAAAAAGGCCATCAGATGAACTTCTGCATGAAGAAGGCCTTCAATGCCCATAGGCCCTTCGTGGATTTTGTTACTGGTGAGTTAAGTACATTCTTAAAACAAAATAAAATTCTTGAAATAAGAGGAATTCTGGCCCACGGAGAATCTGATTCCGTATCTATTCATGATGCTATGGCCATTCGTAATCTGATGCTTGGAATTGGCTGTAAAGGGCTTATCCACTGCGTTTATCAAAGCTTCTATCATAAAGACTTTAAGGATTTTTCCAAGGTTCTTGGAGTATATGAATCCCGCACTAAGAATAAGAAAGCAGCTTAGAGATAACCCATATAGCTAAACTGCCAGCTAGAAAAGTCAACACCGATGCCAGGTCCAATCGTTATCCCGTGGGTAATAGAATCTTCGCTCGCAGTATGTATCG
>CAYGUN010000384.1:0-1912 GCA_964353025.1 uncultured Bacteriovoracaceae bacterium | reverse complement strand
TTAATGATTTCAGGTAAGCAAGAGCTTAGAGGCGACTACCTGACTATTGAAGGAGAGGTTGAGATTATCAACCAAGATGAATTCGTTGTGGATGGAAAAATCATTACTAAGGTAGGCCATATTATAGGGGTTGATCATCAAGCAGGAAGCGAGTGCATTAGAACGGGTAAGCTTAAGTTTATTAAGCAAAAGGGGCGAAAATACTATCGTCTGGAAAATGCAAAGAACCCTTGTGATGATGTGACCGATTATATTGATATTTTCGTTAAAGGTTCCTAATTCTCTATTTCTAAAAAAACGATACCCTAGAAGCTTAAAACTGTGATAAATATACAGCATTGGGTAGGTATTTTATGAAGTTTCCTCTTGTTAGGCTAAAGCAGATTTATACATTCAGGGTAGGTGAAGAAATTGAACTTTCTAAGGCCCAAAGCCTGATTTTTCGTCAAACCACAGATACATTTAAAATTAAAAAATATAGCCGCGATCTTATTATGGAAGAGGCCCCAATCATTGTTATTCTACCTTCCTGGAACTTTGAATATAATGGAAAAAGTTATGTGATTGAGTCTTCTGCTAAGATTTGGTCTTTCGGCGCTATTTCCATTGGCGCCATTGTTGATATTAAAAATGAAGATACCAATTTTATTTCTGCTTTTTTAAATTTAGTGGAAGAAAATGAAGAGTTTTATAAGGTCTCATTAGATAAGGTTACAGGGTTGGTAGAGAATATTAATCCTTGCATCTCTGGGCTTGAAATTTGGCCTGTGGCCGAAGATTATAATGTTATTCAAATATCAAATGAAAATGCAGACCTTGAAGCTTGCAAGAACGATCTTTACTCAATTATTGAAGGCAGTTCCGCCATTCCTTTAAGTAATCAAATTAAAGACGGTTTAAGGAGTGCTTCCTATCAGTATTCAGAAAATGACCTCGTTATTATGGATTGGAACCGCTCTTTGGCATTTGGTGATGTTATTGAAGTGGAAGAGCTCACTGACATTTTAGAGTTTGCTCTTTGTCAGATGCTAGTCTTGAGGTTTTATGATGATTTGCTGGATAAAAAATTAAATACACTCTACAAGTCTATTCGTAAGTCTGAAGGACATTTCTTTAAAAATAATTTTTCAACTCTGGCCAAAGAATCTGCCCTTTTATATATCGATTTTAGCTATATTTTAGAGTCTATTACCAACTCCTTTAAATTCATTGGAGATACTTATTACGCCAAAATATATCGGGCCTCAATGGATAGGTTTAGGATTAAAGATTGGCATTCCACGGTTCATGTAAAACTTGGAAACTTAGCAGATTTAAGTAAAATGTTTTCAGGAGAAGTAAACGAGAAAAGAAATCAGTTGATGGAATTAGTTATAGTTATTCTCATCACTATTGAAGTCATTCCTTTTCTTTTTGAACTTTTCATCAAGTATAAGTAGAGGATAAAAAAATATGGAAAAAATTGTTAATATTAAAACCAAAGATGAATTTAAACTCTCGGCCCTTAAGAAGGGATGCGTTCACCGCATGCATATTCATATCTCAGACAACGCTCTGGGCGTCCCGTGGAGAGTTCCTCTGGTTGTTATTAAAGGGAATGAGCCGGGGCCTACTATCGGATTAACGGCTGCCTTACATGGGAATGAACTTAACGGTATTTCAACTATTTTTAAACTTATTGATGCCATTGATGCGACAAAACTAAAAGGGACACTTGTTCTCGTTCCTATTAGTAATATTCCGGGCTATCTAATGAATCAACGCTATTTTTCAGATAAAGTTGATTTGAATCGGATCATGCCAGGAAAACCAGAGGGCTCATCAAGTAATATTTATGCTCATCATTTTGTAAATAAGATAGTGAAAAAATTTGATTATTTGCTCGACTTACATACTGCCAGTACGGGAAGAG
>CAYGUN010000383.1:0-1978 GCA_964353025.1 uncultured Bacteriovoracaceae bacterium | reverse complement strand
ATCATATCTGATGGACCAACTATATCACTTCCGGCCAGGGCCTGAACAACGGCCATTTGGGCCAACACCTTGAGTGTTTCATCATTTTTAATTTCACCAGTTAACTCATCAACTAACCCATCGTGCCCATCACTATTGTAAGGGTCTAGGGCAATATCAGTCATAATCATCATTTCTGGAATTTCTTCCTTGATGGCCCTAACTGCTCTTTGATTAAGCCCATTGGGATTTAATGCTTCTTTGGCATCTTTGGTTTTTAAAGACTCATCCACCGCAGGAAAAAGACTCACGCATTTTATCCCCAGTTTATGTAGCTCTTTTATTTCTTGCAGCAGAAGATCAAGGCTGAATCTGAACTGTCCAGGCATCGAGGCGATCTCTTCTTTCCTATTTTGTCCTTCTAAAAAAAATAAAGGTTGGATAAGATCTGAGACTTTCAAAGTATTTTCTTGAACCAGTTCACGCATAAAAGGTGATTTTCTATTTCTTCTAGGGCGATTACGCATTTTGTGCCACCACTGCTTTATAAGCTGCTGCATATAATTGGATTTGTTTCACCATGGAAGCAAGTCCATTAGTTCGATTCATAGATAAATGCTCAGTGATCCCTACTTCTTGTAAAAAGTGAGGAGGGCTTTCTAAAATGGTTTCAGGAGCTTCTCCGTTATAAACTTTGACTAAAATCCCAACAATACCTTTAACCAACATGGCATCACTTCCGGCCTTAAAATAAACTTTCTTATCTTTTAACTCAGGCACTAACCAAACTTGTGACTGGCAGCCTTTGATACGGTATTTCTCAATTTGAAGTTCAGACTCAAGTTCTGGTAGAGCGCGACCAAAACTAATAAGCTCACGGTATCTATCCTCCCAATTATCATGTTGAGAGAAAAGTCTTTTAACCTCTTGAATTTTCACAGCTATGTCGCTCATATTCCCCCTAAGATATCAGGAAATTCTTGCCTGGCCAGCTCTATTTAGCTCCATGACTAAAGTTTGTTTAATTTTCAGACGTTTAACTATTGTAGAAGAAAACTAGCACGCCAATTCCAGGAGAAAGATGGCACCAGCAGAGTTTGAAGTAACATTAGGGACCTTAAGTGATGAGCAACTTAAAAAGATGAAGTTGCCCGATTCTCATATTTGGTTTCTTAAAGATGGCGAACTTATGCAAGGCCCTTATGAAGAGAATGAATTAAAAAACTATATGGCGAAAAACTCAGCTTTCATGTCTCACTACGAAGCCTGTAATGCGGAGGAGATGAAGTGGAAGCCTGCCTTTGATCATATTAGACTTCAAAGAAGAAGGCCTATCGCCAATGAAAGTTCTGAAGGTTATAAACTGCTTATTGCAGGTCAAATTGTGGGGCCCTTCTCTCAAGAAGAAGTTCAAGAAAAACTTCATAAGTCAGAAATTAGTTACTCCGATCTTATTAGTGAAGATAGCAAAAAGTGGATGAGAATCTATCACTACACTGAGTTTGAAAGACGTGAGAAGCCAGAGTTACCCTTCTTACCTGATCAGAGTTCATTTGAAAGATCAAATATTGAAGTGCAAGATTATCTGCAATCAGAAAAAAGACTTAATGTCCTGGGCAAAGAAGATGCACTCATTGGTCTTGCCTATAATGGTGAAGATGCAAAAGTCATTGATGAAACAGAAATAGCTGATGGGCTTCCACCTTATATTGAAGAATCAATGGTGGGAGAAAAAGCTGGAACTGAACAAGTCGATTCAGTGGATGATATTCCTCTACCTATTGAGGATGAAGTTCTCACACCTGAGCAAATGAAAAAAGACAAGAATAAAACAATGATAGCAACAGCTGGAGCACTGACTCTTATTCTAATGGTTGTCTTCGGTGGAAAACTCTTTTTTAAGAAAGAAGATAGCTCTCAAATTGCCAAAAATCCGGCCGAGACCAAAACTCCAATGCAGCAAAACTACCGTCAAAACAAAGAGACCATATCATTTGGC
>CAYGUN010000382.1:0-1997 GCA_964353025.1 uncultured Bacteriovoracaceae bacterium | reverse complement strand
TTTGAAGTCAATCTGAAAGAGATTGATGCCTTATGTGCCTCGATAATTATCGAAGATTTTATCAAAGACTCGTAAAAAATTGCGAGTTCTAGTAAAATTAAAGAAATAAAGTGGATTTCAAATGAAAAAAATCGCTCTAGCTGTTTTAGCAGCACCATTTTTGTCTCTTCTGTTTATTACAATACACGTGTATTTTATTTTAACTTCTCCATACCATGGTGAACCAAAGCATTTTCAAGTGAAGCACGGAGAAGGATTTTCAAGTATTAATTATCGTCTCTCCAAAGAAGAGCTTATTGATAATGCGAGAGTCTTCCACTACTACTCAAAATTAACCGGCTCGTTAAACAATTTCAAAGTGGGAACTTACGAAGTTACACCAGGCATGAATATGCTAGACATCATTGCCCTGCTAAGAAGTGGAAAAGGAAAGCTTCAATCGATAACGATACCTGAAGGAAAAAACATCTACGAGATAGCCCAGCTGTTTAAAGAGAATAATATTATTGAAGATGAAGAAGAATTCATTGAACTGGCCAAAAGTGATGAAATGCTGGAGTACATTGGATATCCAGACGCTCCTTCAGTAGAAGGCTTTCTTTATCCTGAGACTTATTTATTCTCTCCCAAAAGTCCAACTAAACTTATTCTTCGGGCCATGATTGATCAATTTACCAAGGCAACTGATGGTCTTAATTTAACTATGAAAGGTTTAAACAAATACCAGCTCATTACACTGGCCTCAATTGTTGAAAAAGAAACAGGTGCCCCCTTTGAAAGAAATACTATTGCAGGGATTTACCACAACCGCCTGAATAAAAAAATGAGACTACAAGCAGACCCAACTACTATTTATGGAATCTACCACCGAGATAGTAAGTTTAATGGAAATCTAAGAAAAAAAGATCTACTGACAACAACACCGTTTAACACTTATAAAATTTCAGGTTTACCTCTAGGCCCCATTTGCAACCCCGGGATAAATGCAATCAAAGCAACACTTAATCCTGAAAAGCATAATAATCTTTATTTTGTCAGTAAGAATGATGGAACCCATGAGTTCACTCCCACCTATAAAGATCACCAAAAAGCCGTTGAAAAATGGCAAAAGACGCGAAGTAATCGAAAGGGTAAGAGCTGGAGAGATCTAGATACCAGCAAATAATCTATTCACAGTCCTTCATATCTGGAAACTGCTGGAAACCGAGAGTTGAATCTACTGGTTGACCAGAAAGAGGTGGTGTAAAAAAATAAACCAAGCTTTGACCTTTCTCTTTTAAATCCTTAGGAGAAAACTCAATTCGGTAATCTTTATGCTGGCCTTCTGTGAAGTAATCAATTTTTGGATAAAAATAACGATCAAGCTTTTTTACTATTTTCCAATTTTCATGAACAGCGTAGACCACTTTTCTTTTTTTGTATTTCCACCACAAAAGGCTTTGGCGAAACATTTTCATTGTAATCCATTCTTTGTGCTCACGAAAGCACTCAATAGAGAGAACTGGTTCTAACCAGTTGTTGAAAATATTCTCATTGCCTTCTTCATCTATTTCAAAATTTTCACTGTAGTTCACTTTATACTTAAAAAACTTATTAAGTTTTAATAATTCATTAGTTATTTTTTCCTTGGCTTCTGTATAAAGCTCTTCTTTTTCAAAAATCTTATTCTTCTCTTTAAATAAATCTACTGAACTAAGAGGTTTTAAGCATTCTTTGGCAAGGCCAGTTCTCCTTGTCGGAAAATCCAAGCAAGCAACATTAGTAGCATGGACGATAGGATTGACTTCGTCGTAATAAAGCCATCCTTCTCTTTTAAAAATATCTATCTTCTCTTTAAGAATACCTGATGAGACAATCCCAACCAGCTTACCTTGCCTACTTAAAATTGCACCACCTGCATTTCCTCCATAAAGCTCTTCATCATACTTGCAATCGCCAAAAGGAATAAAAGGGGACAAACTCTTCTGAGCAAATGGATTAATATAACTATTTAAAAG
>CAYGUN010000381.1:0-2000 GCA_964353025.1 uncultured Bacteriovoracaceae bacterium | reverse complement strand
AGAAATACCCCTAGTAAGATACTAAGCTTCACGTTGACCTCCATGTCCTATTTAAAACTTATTGAGCTAATCTTAGCACCAACCAAAAACTTCTCAAATAAACAACTACTTACTGAAGGCAAATGTTAGAACTAAACCAATCGGATAATCATCTTTTTTGGCCCTTTTTTCTGCGTTGTGTGGTGCTAACCGAAACCAAAAAACAAAATAAAAATGATAAAACCTGCTCAAAGGCCGGCCCCATTCTTGCTGAAATAAATAGTATAGATGCCCAGGAGGGGCCAATTGGAAACAGGGACACTGCTTTTTTTCTTATTTTTATTACTTATTTTCCCATTAATTTAGAGTTAGCTCTTTAAAATCTCCTATTCATAGGTTATGACATAGAGCATGAATGATGTTGCTAAAAGTAAACTTGGAAAAAATGTTGAGTACAAAGATACTTACTCTCCAGATTTACTCTACCCAATCGCAAGACAAGCAAAACGATCCGAAATTGGCCTCAGTGGAAAATTACCTTTTCACGGAGGCGACCTATGGAATGCTTACGAAGTCTCTTGGCTTAATTTAAAAGGCAAACCTGAGGTCAGGCTTGCTCAGTTTTATTTCCCATTTGATAGTCAAAACATCATTGAATCAAAATCATTCAAACTTTATTTGAACTCATTTAATCAATCTAAATTTTCTAGTGCAGAAGAAGTCACCGAACTTTTAAAAAAAGACCTTTCACAAGGTGCCCAGATTGATGTGGATGTGAAACTTTTCAAAATACATGAAAAAGAAAGTTTTGAACTAAAATTTTTTGAAGGAAGCTCCCTTGATGAGCTCGATATTGAAATCAATACATACCAGATTGATCCCAATCTGCTGGCGACTAAACAAGAAAAAACTAGTGAGAAGCTCTACTCCCACCTGCTGAAATCCAATTGTTTGGTCACCGGTCAACCTGATTGGGCCAGCCTCTTTATTAAATATGAAGGAAATAAAATCGTCCACGAGTCACTTTTAAGCTACATAGTCAGCTTCAGACAGCATAATGAATTTCATGAGCAATGCGTTGAGAGGATTTTTAATGATATTCTCAACAAATGTGCGCCAGAGAAGCTCACAGTCTATGCTCGTTATACTCGCCGAGGTGGACTTGATATTAATCCCTTTCGTTCTAACTTTGAAAGCTTCCCAGGTAATATTCAGCTTCCAAGGCAATAAATAATTCACATATAAAAAAGAAGAGTTCTCCATGTCTAGTGAGATAACACTGAAATATTCCTATCCCAAATACAATAAATCTGGTACAAACCTCCCATGAAAAAATTAAAAAATATTGCCATCGTGGCCCACGTTGACCACGGAAAAACTACTCTTGTCGATGGACTCCTCGGACAGTCTGGGACTTTTGATCCCCGTGCCGAAGTTGTTGAAAGGGTCATGGACTCTGGTGACATCGAGAAAGAACGCGGAATCACTATTACGGCCAAGAACTGTGCCATTGAGTGGAAAGGGACAAAAATTAACCTTCTTGATACTCCAGGACACGCCGACTTTGGTGGTGAAGTTGAAAGATCGCTCATGATGGTTGATGGTATTATTCTTTTGGTTGATGCCTCTGAAGGCCCATTACCCCAAACTCGCTTTGTTATGACTAAGGCAATGGAGAAAGACTTAAAAATTGCTGTTGTTGTGAATAAAATTGATAGACCAGATGAAAGAATTGCTGAAGTTATTGAGGAAATTGAAGATCTTTTCCTCGACCTGGCCACTGTTCTTGATAAAGGTGATTTCGACTTAGACTTCCCTCTATTTTACGCTTCAGGAAAAGATGGATACGCAAAAAAGAACTTAGAAGACCCTAGTGAGAACCTTCACCCATTACTAGATTTTATATTAGAAGATTACTTCCCTGAGCCTGTTGTTGACGTTGATGGCGGAACTCAGCTGCTTATCACTAATTTAACTTATTCAACTTACTTAGGCCCTCAGGTTGTTGGACGGATCCAAAG
>CAYGUN010000380.1:0-2001 GCA_964353025.1 uncultured Bacteriovoracaceae bacterium | reverse complement strand
CTCTGGTAATCATGGGTTAAGTCCCTTGCTGGTTGAGGTCTAAATTCATTAGTATGAAGCTTATAGGCGTCAGGTAATTCTTTTTGGGCCTTTTCAAAGGCCATGGTGACCTTTTGGGCCGAAACGTCTTCTTCAAAGAATACATGCATGGCCACAGTATGGCCGTGGATAACAGGAACTCTATGAACATGAACTGTGATATCAAAATTGGCTTCAGTCTCAAGTGTACCTAAAATTTTCTTGGCCTCAGTTTCGATTTTCTCTTCTTCTCCACCAATATTAGGAACGATATTTCCAATCAGATCAAAAGATGGGACCCCTGGGTAACCAGCACCTGAGAGGGCCTGAAGAGTTACGACACTAACATGCTTAATGGTTCCAAGTTTCATTAGAGGGGCGAGACCCAAGGCCAAAAACACAGTAGAACAATTAGGATTGGTTATAATCTTCCCTGGCGTACCTTGGGTCTTCGTGACCTCTATGTGATTACCGTTAATCTCTGGAATGATTAATGGGATTTTTGTATCCATTCTAAAAGCAGAAGCATTACTAATGACGTGAATTCCTTTTTTAGCGAGGTAGGGTTCAATTTCTCGGGCCACGTCAGCTGGCAGCGCCGAAAGCGCATAAGGAGAAGTTACTTCAGTGAGAGCTTTAAGCTGCATTTGTGCGATTTGTTCAGGGAAGTCTAGAGGTTCTCTCCATTCACAAGCTTCAAGATATTTTTTTCCCTCGCTTCTATCACTGGCCGCAACTTCTGCCACATGAAAGTTTGGATGAGCTTCAACCATAGCAATAATTTTTTGCCCCACAGTTCCGGTGGCACCTAAAACACTAACAGCAATTGAATTCGACATTTCTTCTCCTAAATATCAGGAGAACTTGAGAGGAGTTTAATTAGATGGGTAAACTCATCGGAAGCTCTCCACGTTAGTTACGTGACAGCCTGGGGTATTCAAACCTTCAGACCAACCTTAAAAACTCTCGAGAAATTTTTAAGATTTCGGCGACTTGGCCCCTCTTTATGCTTCATCGAACCCGAGTTCTCCACATAATTACCTGCTCGTCGCACCTCTTCCTTCTTACTAGAAGTGCCTTAAGACTAGTTTGGCACGAGCTATGTGTCAAGCACTGTTTCTAATATTGAGAGAGAATAAGAGCATCTACATATGCACTATTTAATTCATTTGATTGCTTTGAAATTTCACTCATTCGATGAAAGAGTTTTCTATCATCTAAAATAAAAAGCTCTCCAATAGAGATATTTTTATTAAAGAAAACGGAATGTGATCTTTCATTTAAAAAGAGATCCATATCTCCGCCTATCGTGTTGTATTTGTCAGCAACAAAAAGAGCAAAAGTTTTACATCCTACTTTTCTAATAGGAGTTTCAAATCCCGCTTCTAGTCGTCTTTGTTCAACAATAATTTCACTACTGGCAGCTTCATCGGCCAAGTTTGAGATAAAAGCGTTTATAATATATCTGAAGGCGAAGCTTTTTAATAAATCGCCATCAATAGTATTGGAATTAATGATTTCCACAATCCTATCATTATCGTTTTGAATTCTATCTTGTGATAACCATCCATTTTCCATTCTGTATTTGGCCATCTTCTTTAGCCCATCTAGTTCGTTAAAATACGGGGCCAAAACACGGTGAAAACCAAGTTCTGAAAAGTTAATAATAGTAGGAATAAGATCCTGGTCTCTTTCAATGAGGTGACTTACAACTTGCATGATAAAATCCTTTATAACTAATAATTAATTTAAATAACGCACTGTTTATATCACTGCATTAGACTTGTATCTATGAACATTTATGAGGTGAGTCAGTATTTATAGATTTCGTTTTTTCAAAGGTGTTTAGTAGTTAGACAATTTCATTGCTTACCCTAGGAAAAGGGAGTTATTTTAACTAGATAAAATAAAATTGACGTTTTATTGCGAGGGGTGTTTGATATGCCAAACACCTTGTTTAACGAGAGAAGATGAGAGAGAAAA
>CAYGUN010000379.1:0-2004 GCA_964353025.1 uncultured Bacteriovoracaceae bacterium | reverse complement strand
TAGATGATATGTATGGTTACGATTTTGCGAACGATGATGGTGACCCAATGGATGATAATGACCATGGTACTCATTGTTCCGGAACAATTGGTGCTGCTCACAACTCAATTGGAGTTGCAGGAGTTATGGCCAATGTGAGAATTATGGGACTTAAGTTTCTTACAGGTTACGGAAGTGGTTCACTTGCTGACGCTGTTAAAGCAATTGATTACGCAACTAAAATGGGAGCTCACGTTATGAGTAACTCTTGGGGCGGCGGCGGTCGTTCTCAAACAATGCTTGATGCGATTAAAAGAGCAGAAGCTGCTGGGATCGTATTTGTAGCTGCTGCTGGTAACTCTCAACAAAATAATGATGCAAGACCAATGTACCCAGCAAGTTACGAGAATGAAGCAGGAAATGTTATCTCTGTTGCTGCAATGGATATCAATGGTAAAAAAGCAAGTTTTACAAGCTATGGTGCAAACACAGTTCACGTTGCTGCTCCTGGTGTAAATATTCTTTCTACAACTCCAGGCGGAAAGTATAAGTCTTTCTCAGGAACTTCAATGGCAACTCCACATGTTTCAGGTGTTGTTGGACTTGTTTTGGCCGCTCAAGGTGGAAAATGGGGAACCATTAATTCTTCAAACATGAGACAGTGGTTAGTGCAAACTTCTAAGAAAAGAGATGACCTTAAAGATATCTCTTTATCAGATGGATATGTAGATGCATCAACTGCTCTAACTGGACAGCTTTCACTTTTCTCTCAATATTAATGAGTAAGATTAAATTGATAAAAATAAAAAAGGACCCATTCGGGTCCTTTTTTATTTTCTTAACCAAATTTCATATCTAACTGCTAGTCCACCATTTGAAAATGAAAATGTATCAACACATTTATAGGATTTATTTTTAAATTTACTATAAACCTGAGGAATAATAATACCAATGAGAACAGGAGAATATTTTTCAATAATGGCATTGAAGTATTCTTCTATGTCAGCTTCTAGCTTGGCCCTCTTGCCATAAGGAGGATTTGTGATGGCCCAAAGATTAGTTTTATTTGTCTGCTCCTTGGAGAAAAGATTTTCTTGCATAAACTGCATTTTATCTTTGAAGGGAAATCTTTTAAGCAGTTTTAAATTGTGCTCAATGATTTCTGGATTCTCGTCTTTTCCAATAAGGTTTCCAAATTGGTAGGATGAGGATTTGACTTCGGGCAAACTTAGCTTTTTTCCTTCTAGAAAAGCAAAGTATTCAAAGGCATATTCACGCTCTAGTACTTCAAAAAAACTAGCGGCTTCAAAGAGAAAAGTTCCACTACCACACATGGGATCAAGTAAAGTCATCTCTTCTAAATTTCTCTTTTTGTTAATATTCCAGGTATGCAATAGTAGCCCCGCTGCAATACTCTCTCTCAGTGGAGCAATCCCTGGAGAATCTCTTCTTTTTCTTTTGTGGAGTCTTTCTCCACTGGTATCAATACTTAAAGTGAGTAGGTCATTATCAAGCCTAACATATAACGTAATAGGCTTTGGGTTTTCGACTAAGCTTTTTTTGGGAGGTTGTGCCTGATAGTATTTTTCAATCCCATCTTTCACGGCTTGCTCTATCTTGGTGGAATGAATTAGGCGTGACTTATGGGCAGAAGCTGAAACTTCAGGGGCGACACCTCTTAAGTACGGACGCCAATTAAATTTAGAAATTTTATTAAAAAGCTTGGGAAAATCTCGACACTTAAACGAATCAAGGCGCAACAGAATCCGATTGGGTATTTTTAAAATATGATTGAGTAGAAGGCCTTGTTCAAGTGGCATGGTGATTTCAAATCCACCCTTATCTTTTTTTATACTATCAAGCACACCAATAGGAATTTTTAAAGATGTCCATTTAAGCTTAAGCTCTCTGATGGCCAAATCCTCAAAACCTGGAGTTGCTTGGATAAAAAACGAAGATAATGTCTCTAAATTCATGTTATATTCTTATTATGGAAATTCTTAAGTTCTATGAGCATAGCAATGT
>CAYGUN010000378.1:0-2007 GCA_964353025.1 uncultured Bacteriovoracaceae bacterium | reverse complement strand
GACTTGAACTCTCTCGTTTATTGGGTTTTTAGCACCATAAGAGAATTCTTTTTGCAAAATTTCAAACGTGCACTTCTGTCCAAGTGCATCCATCCCTTCATATAACCCAATTTTAAAATGTGCCTGAGCACTAAAGGCCACTAATAACAAAATAACTAAAAATTTCATGTCTCTCTCCTTGAAATTCTACTTGCCAAACATATGTTTGATATATCAAACTATAGATGAGGAAGTAATGATTATCAATAACTGCTTAAACATTTTGTGTGAATTATCAGAGATTGAAAAGACTATTTCAGAAATCGAAAGATTGATGCAACAGCACGGCATTGAAATTGACTCAGAGGATAAGATGAAAACTCTTATCCAGATTCGTCTCAACTCGTTGATTTCTATTCAAAAATCTTAGCAATTCAGAAGACTCACAGCTAGAATCTATTAATGCTAAAACTATTAGGCTTACTTTTTTTAACCAGCTGTAGTCATCTTTTTTATCAGCCTGATGCGGCGCTCTACTCATTTCCTCATCGAATGGATTTGAAGTTTGATGAAGGTTTCCTAGATATTAAGAAAGTAAAACTTCACTACTGGAAGCTTGCCCCTGAAAAAGGAAAAGTAAAAGGCACTATACTTTTCTTCCACGGTAACGCACAAAATGTTTCCGCACATTTCTATCAAGTTTGGTATTTAACTAAGTTTGGTTATGAAGTTATTCTATGGGACTATCGAGGTTTTGGAGTTTCTACTGGCTCCCCTAACCAAAAAGATATTTTCAATGACGGACTTCAAGTTTTAGATTGGGCCTATAAAGAACATTTAAAAAATAAAACTCCCAAATTTATTGTTTATGCTCAAAGCCTTGGTGGAGTTATATCTCTCCCTATTGTAGCCAGTTCTTCTTTAAAAGAAAAAATTGACCTATTCATCATTGAGTCTTCATTTATGAGTTATCAAGATATTGCTTTTGATAAATTAAAGCTTACCTGGTTAAGTTGGCCTTTCTCACCTTTGGCCTATTTACTTGTTTCTGATGGATATGCCAGTGACAAGTATATCCACTTACTAGAGAAGACTAAGCTTCTTTATATCCATAGTAAGGCCGATTATGTTGTTCCTTATAAATTTGGAGAGGAACTTTATCAAAAATACCCCGGCAAAAAAGAATTTTGGAGCTATGAGCAACTTGGACATATTGGAATTTTTCATTACGATAAAGAGAGAAGAAAATTAGTTAACTACCTAGATAAATTATAAAGAATGAGAAAATACAGCAACTAGGGCCTGTACTAAAGCGCCACAAAGAAGACGATGCAAAATTATCTATTCGTTTAATCGCATCTGGTATTGTATTGTTTGCTATTATTTATGGCACAACAAATTACTTAAACTCTTTGCGAGATTTTTATTTCTCCCCCTATTTTGCGTGGGAACTCAATATCCCCTTAATTCCCTGGATGATTCTCTCTTATTATAGTGCTTACCTTGCTCCTGTTTGCGGATATTTATTTCTTCCCAAAGCTGATCACAAACCATTGGTTCTTACCATGATGGCGGCAATGGCCATTGCAGGCTTTATTTTTATTATTTTCCCGACAAAAATAGGCTTTACGCAAGACTTAACACAAACAGGAATCTATCGCCCACTTTTTGAAATTCTCTGGGGGCTTGATTATCCTCACAATCTTGTGCCTTCATTACATGTTGTTATCCCTGGTCTGTTGTTTCTGGCCATTAACAGAAGGCCTCTGCCTGTATGGTTTAAGGTTGTTATTGGTATTGCTGTTGTAATGACTTTTGCTTCAACTCAATTTGTTCATCAACACCATTTGCTTGATATCTTTGCCGCATTGCTACTCATTGGTGTTACTTATAAGTATATTTTTTTGAAGTATGCTCAAGAAGTCGATATGCCTGAAACTAATAATAAATAAGCATTTTAAGATTATTATTTACTTCGTTTTCATCCCAAATATTTGTTATTGCCAAAGAAAAGGTTGAACTTAGATC
>CAYGUN010000377.1:0-2023 GCA_964353025.1 uncultured Bacteriovoracaceae bacterium | reverse complement strand
CCGCGACAAAGTTCAAAAAGCAAAATATATAGCTAACCCCGGTTGTTATCCTACAGCTTCAATTTTGGCACTTGCTCATTTAGTAAAGAATTACTTGATAACTGACAACAGAATTATTCAATCTAAGTCTTGAACAACAGGAGCTGGTGCGAAACCAAGTGATAAAACTCATTTTGCGAAAGTTAATGATAATTTTAATTCTTATGGAGTTAAAACTCATCGGCATACTCCTGAGATTGAGCAATCTTTGAATGAGTTATCAGATATTAACTTTACCGTGCAGTTTACACCACATCTTCTACCTGTGAGTCGTGGAATTTATGCCACTGTTTATGCAAAGGCAAAGAAAGCGGTTGTGGAAAAAGATCTTTTTGAAATTTTTAATTCTTTTTATAGTGAAGATAAATTTATTCGTGTGGTGGAGACTATTCCAACGCTTAAAGATGTGACCACAACTAATTTTTGCAGTATCTATCCTACTTATGATGAGAGGACAGGAAATATTATTGTTATAAGTGTCATTGATAATTTAGTAAAAGGTGCTGCCGGACAGGCCATTCAAAATATGAATTTAATGTTTAATTTAGAAGAAACCACAGGGCTAATACAAGTTCCTGTATCTATTTAGCTGAGGAAGTTATGAGACGTAATCTTTGTGACGTGAGAGGGTTTAAAGTTTGGGGTTCACATATTGGTATAAAATCCAAAAGACGTGACTTGGCCATTATTTATTCAGAAGTACCGGCCAGTGCGGCTTGTGTCTTTACTCGTAATATTGTTATTGCGGAACCTTTAAAAATATCCAAAAAACATATCGCTGATGGTATTGCCCAGGCCTTTGTTATTAATGCCGGAAATGCTAATGCTTGCACAGGAGATCAAGGTTATAAAGGTGCTCAAAAAATGGCAAAGACCGCTGCCGAAGAGCTTAATATAAAAGTTGAAGATGTTATTATTTCTTCCACTGGAGTCATTGGAAGGAAATTTCCAACAGATAAAGTAGTGGATGGAATTAAAGAGGCCGTGCCCAATTTAACTAATAGACGAGTGGCCGGAACTTTTGCGGCCAATGCGATTTTAACCACAGATACTTTTGCAAAAGAAACTTATACTTCTTTTAATGTGGATAATATTGAAATTAATATGGGAGGAATCTGTAAGGGTAGTGGGATGATTCATCCAAATATGGGAACTATGTTAGGTTTCATTTGCTGTGATATCGCCATTGAACCTAATTTATTACAAGAGACCCTAAGAGATGTGGCAGAGAAAACATTTAATATGATTTCAGTAGATGGGGATACCTCCACCAACGATATGGTGGCCATTATGTGTAATGGCCTGGCCGGAAATGAACCAATCGTAAGCAAATCACAAACAGCTTATAAAATTTTTAAAGGCCAATTAGTTACCATGTGTATGGACATGGCCAAGCTTATTGTCTCTGACGGGGAAGGGGCCACTAAATTTATTCAGTACACAGTTTTAAATGCTCCCAATGTAGAAGACGCCAGAAAAGTAGTGAAGACTATTTCAACATCGGCACTAGTTAAGACTGCCATCTTTGGACTTGATCCCAATTGGGGACGAATCATTGCGGCAGCAGGGCGTGCAGGTGTTCAGTTTAACCCTGATTCACTGGATTTATTCTTAGGTAATAATAAGTCATGCGCTATCTTGCAAAATGGTCAACCCACCAATCCTGATCTCAAGAAGCTTGCAAAGCTCATGAAAAGTACTCAGATTTTTATTACTCTTGATCTTAAGGCCGGCAGCGCTCATGCTACTGGCTGGGGAACGGACTTTAGCTATGAGTATGTGAAAATCAATGCGGAGTATACGACCTAGTTTGCCATCACTTTTAAAAGATCACGGCATTGATTATTTTGGATAAACTTATTAATTTTGATCATTTGGTCTTCGTAACTTTTGATTCGGTTAATTTGAAAGCCTAAGGTATCTTTTTGTCCCATGAAGGCCTTGGCATCTTTGAGCTCATTATTTTTGAAGCCTACTCCATATC
>CAYGUN010000376.1:1185-2026 GCA_964353025.1 uncultured Bacteriovoracaceae bacterium | reverse complement strand
CCCCTTTTGGGCACTTAACCTACTGGAATTATTGACAATGCTAGAGCTACCCGAAGCCTGGCATAAGTACTTGAAAAAACCGAATAAAAACAAATAATTAGAATGAAAAAGAGCCTTAATTTTAAGCCTCTGGTTCACTTTATTTAATTTTTTTTCATTTCATATCACGGGTTCCGGCGGAATGACGGGGGGTTGCCATTATCTCAGATTGTTAAATTTAAATCGATCTCTTTTAGAAAGTGGAATCTTCTCTCCATCAACCGTTTTATAAGAATAATTAGGATATTTCCCACCTTGAATGCCTAAGATAAATTATTCTTTATTCATAATGATTCCTTGATGAACATCCAAAAATTCAACGTTAGCGCCTGTCTTAGTTTCTTTAACTTTAATAACAAAATCTTTTGGGATTCTCTTAATACTTTTCTCTCCCTTATATTTGCGATTATCTTTCGGTTCGATAATAAGCTCGCCGCTTTTAAGAGCTTTTAAAAGCAAATCAAATAATTCCTTTCTGCCTTTGGCCTTCTTTCCATATTTTCTTCCAATCGCATTATTCCATAAATCCATATTCTCACTAGGATCCACTTTGCCACCAAAGTTAAAATGTCTCATTTCATTTAACCGCCCCAGTGTATCCGCAGTCACTTCACCATATTCCATAGTATAGACCCCACTTACAAAAGAATGCCTTAAAGCATCTATATCGTTATTGGCCAAACCTTTTGCATATTCATCAATTGAGCCATCTGTATTCTTTGGCATTAGTTTATAATGTTTATCAATTAATTCATAAACTTCTAATCGTGCTTCTTTCATTAACAATATGATTCGAGTTTCA
>CAYGUN010000376.1:0-1175 GCA_964353025.1 uncultured Bacteriovoracaceae bacterium | reverse complement strand
GTTCAGAGATCATAATTTATAACTTTCCCTCAACTGCTAAATGAAAGAAGACTAACGCCACGCTAAGAAAAAAAACAACTGACGATATTGTAAAAATAGAACTCAATGCTAATATATGTTTCCCTCTCCATGATTGAGGAAATTTATTCGTAAACCATAGTATTAAGGACAATGCTAAAGTTAATGGTGTAATAAAAAATGCTACCTTCCCAAATATCACAACTATACCAGCATTAATAATTCCCATTCCAATAGACAATCCAACCACTTTTTTCCAAGTTAATATTGAGTTTTTCGTCAATTTTCTGCTAAAAATTAAATAGAGAGCTGCACTTATAATCAGCAATAAGCCTGCAGACTTTAACAACAAGAGATTTCTCTCTGCTGATAGAAAAATATCATCTATATCAAACACTTCTCGACCTCTTTAATGTATTTCTCCTGCTTTTTAGCACCCATTTTTTCCTGGTTAAACAACTTCCATTTTATTGATGGGAAATTTTGAATTTTTTGAAAACTTATCTTTTCCCAATTTGGATAATTTTTCACAAATGAAATGATAAACTCTTTATCGGTACTACTAAGACTCTGCAAGACCTTCTTTTTAAGGTCTTGCAGAGTCTCTAGAAGTTCTTCTAAAGCTACTTCGTTATTGGCCATGTCTAGAAACTCATCTCTATAGAGTTGAGAGATATCTTTGTCATTAGGGCTTAATAGCTCGTTGACAGGACGATTATGTGATAGCAAATAAAATAGAAAGGCATCTTTTATTCTAGGAGTTATTCCTTCTTTTTCTAAAAGAATTTTTATATCAAATAAATCTCTTGGATGTTGGCGATCTAGAGCCGCACATATTTTACCACCAAATGTATCTTCTAAGCTCAAGCATTGAACAATTGCTTTCTTATTGAATTCGTTAGTTACAGTCTGTGTTGTTTCTAATTCTGTATGGCCAAATAAACTTCCTCGGAGAATAAAATTAGGCTCAATTTTAATTTCATTTTCTCCAACTCTCGCAATTAACTTCGATTCTTTCTTGCCATCTAAGGGATTTGTGACAATAACAGAAGCCTCAAAATTAGTTTCCAAATCTTTCTTTATCTTTGCTAAGATTTCATGAAGATTTTTGAATGTTATTTCTCTGTTTTCTAAATTTAAATAACATAGATCTATAT
>CAYGUN010000375.1:0-2054 GCA_964353025.1 uncultured Bacteriovoracaceae bacterium | reverse complement strand
CCCACTGACTGGTGATAGCCTTCAAGATGCACGTGCGACAATCGATCAGCAAAATAATCGTCCTATTGTCTCATTTGAATTGAAATCTTCTGGTGCAAAGATAATGGAAGATTTAAGTTCAAATAATATTAATAAAAGAATGGCCATCATTTTGGATAGAAATGTTTATTCAGCTCCTTATTTTCAATCAAGAATTAGTGATAGAGGTCAAATCTCTCTTGGGACTGGTGATTACAACGCTCTTTTAAAACAAGCACGAGACCTCGCACTTGTTCTAAGAGCTGGTGCTCTTCCTGTTGATCTTGAGTTTCAAGAGCAGAGAATTGTTGGTCCTAGTTTAGGAGCAGACGCTATTAAGAAAGCTGAATTTGCTGGAATGATTGGTGCTGCTTTAGTTTTTATTTTTATTCTGGTTTATTACAAGGTAGCAGGTGTATTTGCAGTACTCACTCTTATTTTTAACGTTCTTATCGTGCTGGCTTGTTTAGTTGGGCTTGAAGCAACGTTGACACTTCCTGGTATTGCAGGGATTGCCTTGACCATTGGTATGGCCGTTGATGCGAATATTATTATCTATGAAAGGATTAAAGAAGAGCTGCTCGAAGGCACTAATAAATTGCAGGCCGTTGAGTCTGGATTCTCTAGGGCCTTCTGGACCATTCTCGATGCGAACCTGACAACAGCTGTTGCGGGACTTTGCTTGATAAACTTTGGAACAGGTCCAATTAGAGGTTTCGCAGTAACACTTCTGATTGGAATCATGGCCACAATATATGCCTCATACTTTGTTGGAAAACTCTTATTTGAGTTTTATATGGATAAAGTTAAAGGCCAAAAAGTTAGTATATAAATAAGGAACACTAATATGAATTTAGAAGAAAAAATTGATTTTACAGGAAAATTTGGAATAGCTTCAATTGTCTCAGGACTCTTAGTTTTAGGCTCTCTTACACTTTTGTTAGTGAAAGGACTGAATTATGGGGTCGACTTTAGAGGGGGAGCTGAAATTCAAGTAAAACTTGAAAAGAGTATAAACCTTGGTAGCGTGCGAGACGCCTTACAAAATAATGGTTTTAGTGCTTCTTCTGTTCAAAGTATTGGACAAAAGTCTGAAAATGAATTTTTGATTAAACTTCCTGCCAGTGAAGATAATATCAATGCTGTCACAGATAAATTGACTCATTTTCTTGTAACGGATTTTGGGAAAGAAAATGTTGAAATTAGAAAAACAGATATTGTAGGTCCCAAGGCCGGTGAGCAATTAAGAGTTTCAGGTTTCCAGGCCATGCTTTACGCTCTAATCGGAATCATGATTTATATTGGACTAAGGTTTGATTTTAAATATTCACCAGGGGCCATTACTGCTTTATTTCACGATGTTATTATCATTCTTGGAATCTTTGCTATTACAGGGTCTGAATTTAGCTTGCAAATTGTAGGGGCCCTGTTGGCCGTCATCGGTTACTCGGTGAACGATACGGTTGTTGTTTATGACCGGGTTCGTGAACATGAAGAAAAGGGGACTTCTCCAGAACTTAAGAGAAATATTAATTTGGCACTCAATCAAACCTTATCAAGAACGATTCTAACTTCTTGTACAACTTTATTTGTGTCACTTGCTATGTATTTTTGGGGTGGAGGTATTATTCACGACTTCTTTTTCGCTATTTCTTTAGGTGTTATTATTGGAACTTATTCATCCATTTTTGTGGCAGCTCCAATAACATTAATGTTTGATAAATTTCAGACTGCTAATAGCTAGAATTAATGAGCTTCTTTAGATACAGCTTTATTCTGAGTCTTCTTCTCCTAAGTTTTTCTTTTGCTCAAGAAGATGATGTTGATGAATTAATGAATAATAGGGCCGAACTTAAAGAAGCTGTTTCAGATATCCAAACTGACATGCAAAGGGAGATGGGGCGTCCAGAAGGTGAGAGCTTCGAAGAGACAGTTGAAGACATCACTTCCGATGGCTATGTGGCGCTTCCTAGTGCAGTTAATGAAGGAGAAGAGGGCAGTGGTATGCTCTCTGACTTTCGTAAAAAATATTTACC
>CAYGUN010000374.1:1700-2074 GCA_964353025.1 uncultured Bacteriovoracaceae bacterium | reverse complement strand
TCTATCCACACATAAACTATTTGAGGCCAAGACATTACTAACAATATTTACTCTATCGGCCCATTCATCTCCTTCACGAAAACCAATAACAATGGCCTGAACATAAAGGTTTTCTTCTCCTCCTAAAAGTTCAATAAGACCTTTAAGACTTAATTTTTTTTCAAGTAGAGTGAGAATTTTAAGTGCATAGTAAGACATTTTCTTTAGCCGTCGTTTTTTCTGCTTATTCTTGTCTCTCCACTTTTTATATTTCTTTTGATACTTAAGAATTCGTTTTACTGAGGCATCTTTAAAGAAAAGAAACCCCTTGCAGCTCTTGCAATAATTAGTAAAGCCTTCAGCTAGAGTTTTGCGCTCTAAATTCATAATAGAGT
>CAYGUN010000374.1:0-1690 GCA_964353025.1 uncultured Bacteriovoracaceae bacterium | reverse complement strand
TTCAGCGCAATATTATATAGAAAAAGAGCATCTGTATCATCTAGTAAACTATCAGTGAAAAAGTCTTCGTTATAATCTTTCTCAATTTTATTAAGTATTTTTTGAGCTTTATCTCTTTTTATTTTCCATCCATTCCAAGAACGAGTGAGAGTCACAAAAGGTCTTTCAAATTCTTGCTCTTTATTGACTAAGGCCTCATAAGTCATAACTTTGTTCTTGGCCTTTCCAAAAAAACTATTCCCCGCACTGGCCTCGGCAAGGCCTGTGAGATTAAAATTGGTTTTAAAGAGTTTGTTAGCAAAGAAGCTGGTGAGTTCACTTAGGTAGCGCTCATAATTCACTCCAACAGAACTGCCCATATAATAACGGAACATATCTTGAGACTTCTCTGCTGGATTGGTGAGAGTCATTAGAGTATCAGAGTTTAACTTTCTTCCGGCCAAAACGAAAATCATGGCATCTCTATCTTTTTGCTTAAAGTGTTGCTCCAGGATGAAGGGTTTCTGTGTATCATAGAGTGCTTCTTTCCCACGACCAATCAGAGTTTCTCTTAAGGCCACAATATGATCGAGCAGTCTTGGGTTGTTTTCACCTAAATCGATGGTAAAGAGTTTTGAGGTGGCCTTACCATCTGAGAGTTTAAAGCGTGCCCTAATGATAGGGACGCCGACATCAATATCTTGAAATAAAGAAAACTGATCTACATTTCCAAAGTCTTTATAAATTTGAAAGCTATTTTCTGTCACTCGTGTAATATGGGTCCGACCAATAATGACTTTGGCCGGAGAGATGGCCGTTTTAACTTGAACGAGGTTGAAAAGTTTTGCTCCAGCGTTGGCCGAAACACCAGTACCTAGTGAGTCGGTAACGATAAGAGATTCCCCAATATTCATAGAGTTTTTAAACTCGTTTAAAAATCCCAGTGCCTGAGCTTTAAGATCGCCCATTTCAGAAAATAAATCGGCCTCATTTTCTCCCACTTGCTTTAATTTTTTTGAGTAAAATTTTCTTAAAATAGGGACTATGATATTTTGAGGACTTTTCAAAGAGTATTTATTGGCCTTGATGATCGATTCAATTGGCCGAATATGAGTGTAGGTTCGAGAATATCTTAGTTGACCTCCAGCTGAAGCAACAAAAGGGCTGGGAAGACCAACTATCCCTACAAAAGCTCCTGCAGATAGGTAAAAACCAAAATTATCCGCCAGCTGAATAGTATTATTTGTACCTAGATAATTTCCGGCAATAATATTACGACTTAGAATAAGCCCACCACCAAAAGTGGGAAAGATCCAGGCCTTTACTTCACGCTCAGTTTGCTCTCCGGTTTGAATATATTTGGCCAAAGCTTCTGCTGAGAGTTCATCTATTTTCTTTTGATTCTCTGCCTTCACGTCAGTAGAGAAATATTTGATCTTATTAAAAGCTGCAACAGCAGAGTCCAGTGCAAGTCCTACTGACTTGGATATAATCATGGCCGTAAGCTCTTCCCCTCTTAAGGCAAACTTCTCATCACCATAGCAAAAGACAGAAGCATACTCTTCATAGGTACAGGTTTTAAGTTTTCCATCAATGAGGTGAGGGAAATCATCCAGATCATTTTTCTTCAATATATCAAGCTTGCGTGCATGAAGTTTTAAAAGTCCGCGCAAATTATTTCTGCGAGTTTTTAATTTAGCTAGTAGTAGCT
>CAYGUN010000373.1:0-2080 GCA_964353025.1 uncultured Bacteriovoracaceae bacterium | reverse complement strand
CTTTTAAGAGAACATTTACAGATGCTCAAAGATGGATACAAGGTTAATACTCCAATTTACAGTTTTAAAGAAAATAGAAGAACAACTGAGAGTGAATTAATCGGGCCAAGTAAAGTTGTTTTATTTGAAGGTATTTATGCTCTCTACGATGAAGTTATAAGAAGCACTCTCGATATAAAAACATTTCTTCATGTTGATGCTGATATTAGATTTTCAAGAAGAATGCATAGAGATGTGCAAGAAAGAGGTCGGACCCTAGAGTCTGTTATAGAGCAATATTATGATACGGTTCGACCTATGTATCAAAAATACCTTGCACCCCAAAGAGAGTATGCAGATTTCATTGTTGGTGAAGAAACTCAAGTAGCAGCCGATATTTTGTCCTCCCATATCAACGAACTTCTCAAATCAAAAAAGAGACGATACTCTAGTGAACAAGAACAACTACATTAAGGTCATAAATTTTTGAAAAACTATTGTAAAATTATTCCCATTGGAGGAGTTGGCGAGATTGGCTCTAATATGACATTGGTGCAATCAAGTGAATCTTGTTTTTTGATTGATAGTGGAATTTTATTTCCCTATGATGATTTTTTCGATATCGATTACCTCATCCCTAATTTAAACTTTCTTAATAAATATCCTATTACTGATATTATTTTTACTCATGGGCACGAAGATCATATTGGTGCTGTTGCGCACGTTTTAAATAAATTCCCTGATATAAAAGTTCACTGCTCTCAGTTTTGCAGCACTCTTATTAGAAGAAGGCTCGAAGAGCTTAAGATTGTAAAAAGGTTAAATATAATAAGCCCTAAGATTGAGATCAAAATAAAAGATATTATTATTCATCCCATTCATGTCACCCACTCAATTCCGGAAACAATGGGGCTTATTATAACCAATAAGGATAAAGATTTTAGCATCCTTTTTATTTCAGATTTTAAATATGATGAATCACCTCTCTATGAAAAGCCATTTGATATAAATAAAATAAGTTCCCTCTTTAATAATGCTGGGATTAAAGTTGCGCTACTTGATAGCACCAATATATTAAATACAGGCAAAACACTTTCTGAGTCTATGTTACCTCCTGGAATTGAAGAATGCTTTAAAGAGTCGAAAGGTAGAATGTTTGTCACTCTTTTTTCTTCTAATATACACAGGATGAGAACATTTATTGAACTTGCAAGAAAATACCAACGCCCCTTTGCTACACTTGGTCGTTCGGTTGGTTTTTATCTTCGAAGTGCTAGAGAAGTTGGAGTTATTCAATATGATGAAAAAGAACTAAAGGAAGCAGAGGCTATTATTGATAATGAAAATGCTCTCATCTTTGTCTCTGGTTGCCAAGCCGATCACTTTAGTTCCATGAAAAAGCTCGCCTATGGAGAACATTCCATGACTAAATTAAAAGAAAGTGACACTATTATATTTAGTTCAAAGATAATCCCAGGCAATGAAGATAAGGTAAATAGACTTTATAATAAAATATCTGAAACAGGTTCTCGCATTATTACAGATAAAGATAAACTTATTCACGCATCGGGGCACCCTTCTCAAGAAGATCTCAAGAGTCTTCTTGAGAAAATTAACCCCGACCATTATATTCCTATTCACGGAGAGACTTTTTTTCTGCGAAGACACTGCCAATTTATCCAAGAGAATTTTAAAAAAATAAAACCACATTTTTTATTAAACCAGCAACAAATTTCAATTAACTCAGATGGCCTAAAAATAACATCTTTTGAACAACTACCTCCTGTTCTTATTCATGGAAAGAAAATAGAAATTCAAAGAGATCGAATCTCTCAAAGAAGAAAAATGGCATGCAACGGAGCTGTTTTTGCAACGGTTAATAAAGAGAAGAGAAAAATTAAAATTACATTATCTGGACTTCCTCAAATTGTAGATGCGGAGATAAAACATCTTGAAACCTTATTAGATAAATCTTCTCAATCGAAGAAAACAAATGAAGAAATGGCAGAAAAAATGAGAATTGAAATTCGTAGGTATTTAAATCTCATTTTAGGCTATAAACCGAGTTGTTTTATTCATATCATATAAAAAAAGGGCCCAT
>CAYGUN010000372.1:0-2089 GCA_964353025.1 uncultured Bacteriovoracaceae bacterium | reverse complement strand
AATGGTCGTTCTCTCTGGAAACTCAGGAACAGGTTGGGCCAGCGTCACTATTGGCAGTACTCGTTATTGCTACCAAGGAAATGCTTCCAACAATTCCACCCCTAATGGAACTGAATTTACTCTAAAGCATATGCGCACAGATCTCTCCAAGGAGTGCTACGATCCTAGTGGAAAACTCACCCCTATTATAAAAGTACAAGCAATTAAAACCACGGCCCTAAAACTTGAAGTCCATGGTGGTGGCTGTAGTGGAGTTGCTTGTGAAGATACAGAAGTTCAACTTGTACTTTTTGTGGCCGATCCCCCTGCAGCAGATATTGAAATCTCGGCCAGTCGAACTTATTCACCAAGCAGTTGGTCCCACTATGTTAGTAGCTTTAGTTCAGATGCAAGCTACACACTAGATGACAAAATGATTGTTGACTCTGGAAACTCAGGAACTGGTTGGGCCAGTGTCACTATAGGTAGCACTCGTTATTGCTACCAAGGAAATGCCTCAAATAACTCCACACCGAATGGAGGTTTATTTGAACTTAAACATATGCGCACTGATTTAACTAAGCAGTGCTATGAAGCAAGTGGAAAGCTTACGGCCAATACCAATATAAGTGTCTTAGCTGGTGATTTACTTAAAATGGAAATCCATGGTGGTGGCTGTAGTGGTGGTGCTTGTTTAAATACGCAAGCAAGCCTCACCTTATTTGGCCTTTAAAAGAGATAGCAATTCGATCAAGTTTAAGCATAAAATTCACCGGATAGACTCAAAATTCAAGACCTTTTAAAATAGGAGTTACTACTTTTTACTAGGAGAGAATGTGGACTCATCACTCATTCAAAGTCTATTTAATTTCATGTCTAATAATATCTTTGCCATCATCTATTTATTTGCCTTGGTAGAGGTTTATCTCATTGTCTCTATTTTTCTTTTAATGAGAAAACATGAAAACATCTTAATGGATGTCAGCGACAATCTGTTAAAAGGTTTTAAAGACGCCCCTGATTATGATTCGACTCAAAATATTCATGAAAAAATTCAAGCGGCCCTAGACTATATCAATCATAAAGTGGCCACCAGTGATGAGTTTAAAACTGAGTTTGCCAAAAATGCTAATACCGTAAGTCGCAGGCCCTTTTATTCGCGCCACTATAAAATTGAAATTTTCGCCAGTGTCATCTCAACTTTAGTTCAAGTCTTTCCCCTACTTGGAATTTTAGGCACCATTCTGGCCATTGCTCAAACGGCCTTTGAAAAAGGGGCCGTTGACGTGTCCTCTCTATCGAGCGCTTTTATTCTGGCCATGGATACCACCATTTTAGGGATTACCTTTTCTATTATCTTTATGGTGATTGAAAGTACCTTTCAGCCAAAAATTGAGCGCATAATTACAGAGAGCATGTATTACAAACAAATTGTCGCAAAAATTAATTTACCTAAATAGGAATGACAGTGGAGCAATATCCAAGAATATATAAAGGGCCTAAGAAAACTCAGATCTCACTGACGTCTCTATTAGATTTATTATTTGTTATGATTTTTGTTTCTCTGTTACAACAAAAAGCACCGTCAACGCCAATACCAGTTAAAGCACCGAAGCCTATTGCTGAAAAGAAAGTGGAGTCAAAACCAACTCCGACGCCAGCTCCAAAACCATTAGTTAAGATTCCAGTTGAAGCTGAGTTTCATTTCTACGCAACAGATGCCAATAGAAATATTCCTGAAGGGAAATACCTCATGCAGGGAAGCTATGATCAAAAAGATGGCAGTCTCAGGTTAGGTGGTGTGGGTTGGTTACAAAAACCCAAAAACTACGACATGGTTCCTTTGTCTGGAAAAATTGGCCCGAGCCATAAGACTTTTAGAGGAAGAATTGAGTTTCAAAGCTGTAAGGAATTCACACTCACCAGAACATCAACTTCAAATAGTTCTGAAGTTAGTGGCAAGTGGGAAGGCAGCTATGACTGTGCTCAAGGGGCCACAGGACTGACTCTGACCATTTTATAATTATTTTTAAGGAGATATTTATGCTGACATCAATCTACGTTGGGCTTTTAGGACTTTTTTATATGAAAATGTCCCTCGACGTTATTA
>CAYGUN010000371.1:0-2146 GCA_964353025.1 uncultured Bacteriovoracaceae bacterium | reverse complement strand
ATTAAGAAACAAATATTTAGGCTTCCAACTATTGATATTTGGGAATGAAGACTCATGTCTTTTATCTAATTAATAGATTGATTATATTTAATTAATCTATTTTATTTACCGGGACCTTTCACCTATAACTATAAGTGTTCAAGACGAATCAATTGAATAATTGATTTAGAACACCCCAGAAGAGACTAGAGTTTGGCAGGTGAGAGGGCCAGACGAAAAAGAGTTGGTGAGTAGAGTGAGAGAGAGTTTTTGTAGGTAATTTCGCAAGGAGAAATACATGGCAAACAGAATCATCTCTAAAAAAATCAAAGTTGCCAACTTAACGATTGGCCAAAAAATCGCACTTTTTAAAATTGCGAAAATAAATGGACTATTTGATAAGTTAAGCGATTTCCAAAATCACATCAAATTGGAAAAAGAGATTTTCCTTCTGTTGAATGAAGAAACTCAAATTAAAGGTTATGCATTACCAGAGCTAAAAGAGTATCGAATGCATGGTAAATCTGTTTTTGTTTCAACACAGGGAAAGTCGATTCTTGAAAGCGTAGACCAGAAGCAAATGTTTCTAACTCTTATGCTTAAAAGATTTTTTCCCAAGTCACAAAATTCTGTCCCTTCGGTCTAAGATCAATTTTGTTTTGCCATTGAATTGAGAGATAAGAGAGTTTTTTTGAGGGCCACTTTAGTGGCCCTTTTTTAGCTTAAAAAATTATATTCAATACCTTTTAAATTATCATCAAGCTGGCAAATGACAGGTATTGCGGTAGGAATTTCTAATGAGGTTATTTCTTCATCACTAATTTGAAAAATATGCTTCATAAGCCCTCTAATACTATTGCCGTGAGCTGCAATAAGAACTTTTTGGCCTTCCTTTATCATAGGGGCGATTGCTTCATTCCAGTAAGGAACGACTCTTTCTACGGTATCTTTTAGACTTTCTCCATAACAGATGGGCATATCAGTACCTTCAACCATTTCTTGGGCCCTTTTCTCGTCAAGTTTTGGTGGCCTGGTGTCGTATGAGCGTCGCCAAATCTTAACTTGTGCGCTTCCATGCTTCTGAGCTGTCTCTTCCTTGTCTAATCCGGTGAGGCCTCCATAGTGTCGTTCATTAAGTTTCCAGTTAATAATAGGAGTGATTTGCGTCCCTAGGGTTTCTTGTAATAACTCTGCTGTTTTCTGAGCACGTACTAGGCTTGAAGTGAATATTTGATCAAATGAGAAAGACTCCTCTTTTAGTAATCTTCCCGCATTCCTGGCTTCTTCAATTCCTTTGGCAGATAGCTCTACATTTTGCCAACCTGTAAATCTATTTTGCTTATTCCACTCACTTTGCCCGTGTCTAACTAAAACTAGTATTTTCAAGTGCTTCTCCCTTTTTTGGGATTATGCCCCTGTTTATAAATCTTGTAAATGATACTTAAGTAATTTGCTCAACTAACCGATAAGCTCTCTGTAGGTGTAGGTAATGGCAAAGTTGTTATTTTTATTCTTTTTTCTTCAACTCTCTTGTAGTGAGGAGCAAGTCATTCGTGAACCAGCATCGGTGGCGCCAAAAAGAAAAGAAAGATTTAGATTTCCAGAAGAAGAGTTCCAAGATCATCTTGAAGAAGATGAGTTTAATAAAGTCGTTTAATTTTCATTTAAAACTTGCTTGATTATTTTTTCAAGTTTCTCCGGATCGACAGGTTTCGTCAGTGCGTATTTCAAGCCCAGAGCTTTCGCTTCAGCTAACGTTTCTTTTGATATAAAACCTGATACCAAGATGACCTTAAGGGTTTTATTAAGACTGATTTTTTTCATCCTTCTGATAACGTCAAGACCACTACCATTTGGAATATTAAGATCTGTAATAATGAGATGAAATTTTTGGTTTTCAATTTTTTTTAAAGCCTCTCGCACGTCTGATGCAAAGATAATACTTTTAAAGATATCCATATCTTCAAGAAATTCTTGATAAATCTCCTTTAGATCCTCTTCATCTTCAACAACTAGAATAGAACTTTTACTCATAATAACCCTGCATTAATCATTATGAATACAGGCCACGCAAAAGTATAGGAAAGAAAAATTTACTCCCAAAGAGCGTCGTACCAACCAAGTTTGTCAAAGTAATACGACATACCAATAGAGAATGTTGTTTGAT
>CAYGUN010000370.1:0-2148 GCA_964353025.1 uncultured Bacteriovoracaceae bacterium | reverse complement strand
ATTCAATATATGGATTGATGACCATGGGGCAAATTCGCTCTCAAGACTTCGAACAAGATGCAGTTAAGTGTTTTAAAAAATTAAAGGCCATGAGAAATTTAATAAATCCTTCATTAAAACTTTCAATGGGGATGAGTTCTGATTATCAAATTGCTCTAGAGCAAGATTCAAACTTTATACGAGTGGGTTCACTTATTTTTGGGGGAAGATAACTAGAAAATTCAAGAGTGTGTGAAGATCCCGAGATAGTACCTATGAAATAATTATATAGTTTAATGATTTCAGGGGTATAGAAAATTTGAATGAGTCGGATCAGTTGGACAAAACTCATGTGACGTAATAAAAATCAATTACAATTGATGCGTCATTTAGGAGTACATCATGGATAAAAGGCAAGTTCCCAAGCTCTCTCTTCTAAGTTATGTAAACGGCGATAAAAACGATCAACTTAAGTTTGTTGATGGTCTTTACCATGGGTTAAAAGAATACGGGTTTATTACTCTTGTCGATCACACAGTTGATTCAAAATTGTGTAAGAAGGCCTATGATGTTGTCCATGAATTTTTTCAAAAGCCAGTAGAATTTAAAGAGAAATGTATTTGTACTGCAGGAGCTGGTCAAAGAGGTTTTACTTCTTTTGGAAAAGAGCATGCAAAAGATTCAAAGCACCCTGACTTAAAAGAATTTTGGCACGTGGGGCGTGAAGTTCCTGTTACGCATAAGTTTTCTGATTTTTATCCAAATAATGTTTGGCCAGAGGGGATGCCTGAATTTCAAGATGTTCTTGAAAAACTCTATCGTTCTCTCGATCAAACAAGTGTTATTTTATTGGAAGCTTTAGGTACGGCCCTTGATGTACCAGAGGGATACTTTAAAGAGATGGTATCACTTGGTAATTCTATTTTAAGACCAATTCATTATCCTCCAACAGGAAATGCCCCAGCTGGTAGTGTAAGGGCTGCGGCACACGAAGATATTAATCTTATTACTATTCTAATGGGAGCAACTGATGGTGGGCTTGAGCTTTTAGATAAAGATGGAACTTGGCTTCCTGTCGAAACTAAAGAAGGTGAGCTTATTGTGGACTCTGGAGACATGATGAGCGTTATTACCAATGGCGTTCTCCCTGCAACAACCCACAGAGTCGTTAATCCAGCAGATACGACAACAACTAGATATTCAATGCCATATTTTGTTCATCCACATCCTGATACAATACTTGCCCCGATTGCCTCTTGTGTTGGTGATGGTATTAAGTATCAACCTATAAATTCTCACGAGTATCTTCTGCAAAGACTTAGAGAAATTGGTTTAATGTAATAGGTTTGTTCTAGAAGAACTTCTTAATTCCTAGGGTGATTTTTGCATTAAGCTGAGTCGTACGCACATCATCAGTCGTATCAGAATTTTCAAGAGAGCTTAAGGATTCAAGACCCAAGTCTGAGGTAAATTCAAAATCTTGTATCATAGGAAATGTCATACCAAGTTTAACCGCGGGCAAAAGAGCTACGGTGCCAGAAGATTCAAATCCTGTTGACTGAGTTCCTGTGTAACCATAACCAAAGCCTAATGAAAGATAGGGGCGGGCCCCATAGAATTTTGTAATAGGGTAGAAAAAATAGGTGATTTCTCCAACTAGCATGGCCCGGTAGGTTTGAAATTGCCCACCTTCGACGTTGATAAGCTCTCTTTCATATCTCATCCCGCCACCAAGGCTAAATCTAGAATTCAGAGTCGCCTCATAAAGGGATTCAAACATAAAACTGCCTCTATTTTTCTCTGATGCAGCTGCAGCCCCTGAAACACTGGCAGTGAGTCCTCGAGTGAAAGAGCTTCTAAGGATAAGGGCCCTTTTTTCTTCATATTGAAATTTTTTGAGGTATTGCTTGCGTGTTTCTTCGGGAGTTAAAGTCCAAATATAGTCTTCAGATTTGTTGTAAGTCACATAATGGCCATTTTCAAAAGGGATTGAAAAATGAGGGTTTGAGCTTTCCCACTGGGTGTATTCTCTTGAGACTGTTTTGGCCTTAGCAATAAAGCTTAAGTCTTCTGAAGTGAATGTGGCCTTCTGTCCTGGAATAATTCCATCAGCTTTACCTTGTCTGGTGACAAAAGTTTTGCCTGAGCTTGATACAGCTTGAACTTTAA
>CAYGUN010000369.1:0-2155 GCA_964353025.1 uncultured Bacteriovoracaceae bacterium | reverse complement strand
AATCCTACTGGGATAAGAACAAAACGTTTAAAACTCCCGATGATTCAACCAAGCCCAAATACTATGTTTTAGATATGTTCCCCTACCCTTCAGGAGCAGGCCTTCATGTTGGGCATCCTGAAGGCTATACGGCCACAGATATCGTTTCGCGCTACAAGAGGATGAAGGGCTTTAATGTCCTCCACCCTATGGGATGGGATAGCTTTGGTCTACCTGCTGAAAACTATGCTATTAAAACAGGAACTCACCCTCACGTTATAACCGAGAAAAACATCCAGACCTTTAAAAGACAGCTGAAAATGCTGGGCTTCTCTTACGACTGGGACCGGGAAATTGCGACTTCTCACGTGGATTACTACAAGTGGACCCAGTGGATTTTCACTAAGCTCTATAATCAGGGGCTTGCCTATGAAGATGAAATTTCAGTCAACTGGTGTCCAGAGCTCAAGACAGTCCTGGCCAATGAAGAAGTAGTGGATGGGAAGTCTGAAATCGGAGGGCACCCAGTAGAGCGTCGTCCAATGAAGCAATGGGTACTTAAAATTACTCAGTACGCCGAAAGACTACTACAAGACTTAGATGATTTAGATTGGTCAGAATCTCTAAAGGAGATGCAACGCCAATGGATTGGAAAAAGTGAAGGGGCCACGGTTAAGTTTAAAATTGACTCTCATAGTGATGAATTAGAAATCTACACCACTCGCCCTGATACTCTCTTTGGTGCGACTTATATGGTTTTGTCTCCTGAGCATGCTCTCGTTCAAAAAATTACAACCAGTGAGCAAAAAGCGAGTGTTCAAGAATATATTAAGAAAACCTCTCTTAAATCAGACCTAGAAAGAACAGATTTGAATAAAGATAAGTCTGGAGTTTTCACCGGAGCTTATGGAATCAATCCTGTCAATGGGGCCAAGATTCCTATTTGGATCGCAGACTACGTTCTTATTAGTTATGGGACAGGAGCGATTATGGCCGTGCCTGCTCATGATACTCGTGATTGGGAATTTGCGAAAAAATTTGATCTTCCTATTGTTGAAGTATTAAAGGGTGGCAATGTTCAAGAAGAGGCCTTCACCAGCGACGGGGAAATAGTTAACTCTGACTACCTGAACGGACTTAATAAAGAGCAAGGAATCAAGAAAGTTATAGAAAAACTTGAGGCCGATGGCATTGGTAAAAAAACCACTAATTATAAACTGCGTGATTGGCTTTTTTCTCGTCAAAGATATTGGGGAGAACCCTTCCCTCTTTTAAAATATGAAGATGGTACGGTAAGAATACTAGAAGAGGATGAACTTCCAGTTGAACTACCTGAAGTTGAAAAATATGAGCCTTCAGGAACAGGCGAATCACCTCTCGCGACAATTGATGAGTGGCTTTATGTGACTTGCCCTAAAACGGGTAAGAAGGCCAAAAGAGAAACCAATACCATGCCTCAGTGGGCGGGGAGCTGCTGGTATTATTTACGCTTTATTGATCCAGAAAACTCTGAAGCTGCTTGGGATAAGAAGAAAGAAAAATATTGGATGCCAATTGATCTCTATGTAGGAGGAGTTGAGCATGCTGTTTTACACCTTCTCTATGCTCGTTTTTGGCATAAGGTTTTATTCGATCTTGGACTGGTTTCAACCAAAGAGCCTTTTAAAAAGCTAGTCAACCAAGGAATGATCTTGGGAGAAGATGGCGAAAAAATGAGTAAGTCTCGTGGAAACGTCATTAACCCAGATGGAATCGTTGATGAGTTTGGAGCTGATACTTTGAGGCTTTATGAAATGTTCATGGGCCCACTTGAAAAAGTAAAACCGTGGTCCATGAGTGGTGTGAAAGGTGTTTATAATTTCCTCTCTAAGGCCTATAAGTTTTTTGCTGATTCAAATAATTGGGCCAACAGTGAAGATGAAGAAGTCACGAAAGAGCTGCATAAAACCATTAAAAAAGTGGGAAGTGATATTGAGGCAATGAAGTTTAATACTTCGATTTCACAACTCATGATTTTTACCAATACTTGTGTGAAAAAGAAGAAAGTCACTAAGAAGACTGCTGAAACATTTGCACTATTGCTCGCTCCTCTTGCCCCTCATATGGGAGAAGAACTGTGGCAGTTAACTGGCCATAATGAGTCCCTGGCTTATGCTGCTTTCCCTGAATATAACGA
>CAYGUN010000368.1:0-2165 GCA_964353025.1 uncultured Bacteriovoracaceae bacterium | reverse complement strand
AGTCAGTCTTAATTCCTCGTAGTGAAACGGAGATTTTAGTGGAGAAAGCTTTGGAATTAACATCTAAAGAACATATTAATGTGATTGATATTGGGTGTGGTTCAGGCAATATCATATTATCCTATTTAAAAGATTTAAAATCTTCATATACTGCTTTGGCCACTGATATTTCGGCGCAGGCTCTGGCCATTGCCAAAAAAAATGCACAACTTTTAAAAAAAGAAATTCAATTTATCCAATGCGATAGGCTTGATGGCATTGAACAAATGTTTGATGTGATTTTAACTAATCCTCCTTATATTAAGAAGCAAGCTGATAGAGAAGGCGTTCATCAACAAGTATTACGCTATGAGCCTCATCGTGCTTTATTTTTAGAGGATTCAGATTATGGGATGTGGTTTAACCATTTTTTTACTCAAATAAAGAGCTTACTTAATGCAGATGGTTTTTGTATTATGGAAGGACATGAAGACCATCTTGAACTGCTAAAAAGAAAAGCATTTGAAGTGGGACTAACAAGAAATGAAATCATCAAAGACTATACTCAACGAGATAGATTTTTGATACTAAGGCATTGATATGGATAAATTAATTATAACAGGTGGGAATGAGTTAAAGGGAGAAGTACGGATTTCTTCTGCCAAAAATGCAACTCTTCCCATTTTAGCAGCAACTCTTCTGGTAAATGGAAAAACACATTTTAAAAATTTACCAGAGCTTCAAGATGTGCATTTTACTTTTCAATTGCTTGAGAATTTGGGGGCCAAAATTGAAAAGGGGAGTGAGACCATCATTGATACATCTCATATTCATAACCTCACAGCTCCGTATGATTTAGTTCGTAAAATGCGGGCCTCAATTTTAGTTTTAGGACCTCTCCTTGCCCGGTTCGGTGAGGCCACAGTCTCTCTGCCTGGAGGATGCGCTATAGGTACAAGACCAATTGATCTTCATTTATCAGGTCTTGCTCTTATGGGAGCAAAAATAGATTTAGAACAAGGTTATGTAAAAGCAACTTGTGACAGGTTAAAAGGTGCTAAAATTGACCTGCGTTTTCCTTCTGTTGGGGCCACTGAAAATCTCATTATGGCCGCATCATTAGCAGACGGAGAAACAATTATAACTAATGCAGCTGCAGAACCTGAGATTACAGATTTGTGTAACTTCTTAATAGAAAGAGGAGTTCCTATTGAAGGTGCCGGCACTTCAAAAATTAAAATCGAAGGAGTCGAAAAACTTGAACCAGTTAATTCAGCCTATGAAATCATAAGCGACAGAATTGTAGGACTTACTTATTTAATTGCTGCCTTAATGACAAAATCAGAAATCACAATTCAAAATACCAGGGCCGCAGATTATCAAGCTGTCATTGAACTGCTTATGAAGGCAGGGGCCAAGTTTGAAATAACAGAAAATAGTGTCAAAGTTTTAAAAACCCAAAACCTAGGACCATTGAATTTTGAAACAAAACCTTTCCCTGGCATACCAACAGATGCTCAAGCACAATTAATGGCATTAGCATTATGTATAAAAACAGAGTCTAAAATAACAGAATCTATTTTTGAAAATAGATTCATGCATGTTCCTGAATTAGTACGAATGGGGGCAGATATTGCTTTAAATGGAAATACAGCAACTATTAGAGGTGGGAAGAGACTTGTTGGAGCTCCTGTCATGTGCACGGATTTAAGGGCCAGTGCAGCCCTTGTTTTAGCTGGCCTTGTTGCTGATGGCGAAACTATTGTTAATCGTATCTATCATTTGGATAGAGGTTATGAAAAACTTGATGCAAAGCTTGCGCAGCTGGGAGCAAAAATTAAAAGAGTGAGAGAGTAATATGCACGAAGAGAAAAGTTGTTTATTTTGTAAAATTATTAGAGGTGAAATTCCAACAGACAAAGTTTTTGAAACAAAAAATGTCATTGGATTTAAAGATCTTTACCCTCAAGCAGCAGAACACTATCTTTTTATCCATAAAAATCATAGCAAAAACGTAAATGCCTTTGCTGCCCAAGATCCTGATGGAATGGTCGAAGTTTTTAAGGCCATCAAAGAATTTACTCAGCAAACCTATTTAGAAACTTCAGGCTTTCGTATTGTGACCAATGTAAATAAGAATGGGGGGCAAACAGTTTTTCATACTCATTTTCACGTTTTAGGGGGAG
>CAYGUN010000367.1:0-2166 GCA_964353025.1 uncultured Bacteriovoracaceae bacterium | reverse complement strand
ACTACCTTAAAGAAGCGCTTGGAAATATCAGTGAGACTTATGTGAATGCTGATACGATTTCTACATGGATGGAAAATATTAAGAATGAGCTTAAAATTAAGGGAAAGCCTTTATTTATGGGACTCCGAATTTGCTTAACTGGCCGTGACCATGGACCAGATTTAAAGCAGCTTATTCCCTTAACGCCAGTTGAAGTTTTAAAGCAGAGAGTTTCAAAGCTTTATTAGTTGAGTCGTATATGTATTTTTCATAGCATCTAAACTTTAAAAGTTTTCCAAACGCTTATAAGTCTATTATTCTTAAAGCATATGAAATTAAATTTACCAATACAACGGGACTTGAATTTTTAAACGAAAAATTTACTCTTGCTCTTGCTCTTGCTGGAGATAATATTTGGCTTGAAGTCGAAGACTCAAAGAATTATCTCATCCAATATAAGAGAAAAGATTATTTTATATGGGAAAATGGAGTTAAGAAAATTAAAGTTAGCTACGAAATAACGTTCTTAGACTTTCAAGAGCTCATGAAGCCTCTTCAGCTTGGATTACATGATATATCAATAAATCGAAAAAGTGTTTACTATACCCTCACAAGGAATATAGATTCTGAAATGTATATTCATCAGGTTGAAATGATAAAAAAACGTTTTTTAAGTGATAATAAAGTGATTTTTTCAAATCGACTTGTTCCAGAGTCTCAAGTTTTAGAAAGTGATGTATTAACGACACGCTTTCATTATGATTTCTCAAAAGTGATACAGAAGTTAAAAAGAGGGCGCTATAGTTTGCATATTCTGGTGGGGCTTAACCTTAAAAAAGAAGAAATCCTAAATATTGCAAGTTTTCGTTCATACTCTTTTTTTTTAATCTTTTAAAATTAAAGCGGAACTTTTACCCTAGTATATAAAAGGGAGCAGAGTTACCTCCACCCCCTCCTAGTCAACTAAGCAAGTAATAGAGAGCTAATAGCATATTTGTTAGGCTCAAGATTAAAAGCAAAGAGTTAATTATGTTTAGAGTGTACTCTTCCATAAGTAATCACCTCCTTCCTTGGAAGAAAATGAGTGAAAGAGACTCTCTAAATACTTAAAACTACATAAGCTTTTCTAATACTTTTATATTGTGTTACAATCACATTAATAGCTCCTCCTAATTAGGTGTAGTTATGTTTAGAGTAAACCCGTCTTCTAAGGCGGGTTTTTTTATATGCAAAATGGGAAATAAAGAAATCGCTCTAAATAATGGTTTTTTCTTGGCAATCTAGCGTAGTTGAGAATATTTTTCTTGAGGGGTTATTAATTGAACTTGTTTGTCATGAGTAACAAGAATTTCAGCTGGTCTTGTTCTTAAATTATAATTAGATGACATGGTTTGCCCATAAGCTCCCGTATCAGCGATGACAACAAAGTCCCCTGCTTTTAATTCAGACAAATTTCTTTTATGAGCAAAGGCATCGGTTGACTCACATACAGGCCCCACAATATCGTATATTTTTGCCTGATCTGATTTGGAAGAGGGATAAATTTCATGATAAGCATTGTATAAGCTTGGCCGCATGAAATCATTCATTCCTCCATCAACAATAAGAAAATTATGTCCTTCAGATTCTTTAACTCTTAAGACACTAGAAACAAAATAACCGGCACGGGCCGTAATAATTCGACCTGGTTCAAAAATAATTTTAGTATTTTTGCTGAAAACAGATGTTTTCTCTTTTATGACTTGCATATATTGATTCATATTAATCGTATTCGAGTTTTCTTCATAATTGATTCCAAGCCCGCCTCCAACATCAAGAAATTCAAGTTCGGCTTGAGATTCAGCAGCGCATTGGCATAAAGCATCTAAGGCCAGTTCGGTTGCCTCCAGCTCTGTTAGCTGACTTCCAATATGAATTCCAAGACCCACTAGTTTGGTGTGGGTCCAGAAACTTTTCTCTTTAAGACCGGTGAGAATATCACTTTTTAAAACACCAAATTTATGGACCTGATCACCTGTTGCGATATGCTTGTGGGTTTTTGCCATGACTTTAGGATTAAGTCTGAATGAAACTCTCGCCTGTTTTTTTAAGTCCTTTGCCACTTCATTAATAAGCGCAAGCTCTTCAATGGATTCCACGTTAAAGGCATAAATATTTGATTCCAATGCGTAGCTGATTTCATTACGA
>CAYGUN010000366.1:0-2179 GCA_964353025.1 uncultured Bacteriovoracaceae bacterium | reverse complement strand
GTTAAATTGTTGGTATAACGAATTTTAGTTCTTTGCGAGAATCAATATCAAATAGCTTAAAATTGTTCTCTTGATTTCTCATGGCCGCATTGTAAACGATGGCACTTGTTCTACATGTAATCGTATTTTGCCCTGGTTTTACTACTCCATAGCGATCAAGCTTGAGATCATCTGCGTAAGTACTTAGATAGCTTTTATCATCACCAATCGTAAGTGTCTTTCCATCGCGAGTTTCAACTGTGGCCGAGTAATTTAAACTTGCTCCATAAAGAGAGTTTAAATTACTTATTTTTAGCTTAAGATCAAGAGTGTTTTTCTTTGGGAGAATACCTCTAAAAATTAAGTTGCTTTTTATTTTAAACTTTAATGATTGCTCTAATTTTTTTAAGTACTCACCTTGAAGAGTTTTGTTTGACTTAAACTCAGCCTCGCAAGCTTCATCCCTTTTATCAGCAAAGGCCATCATTGTTGTAAGCACTAGAAATACTGCTAAAAATTTCATTGGGTCTCCTTGTTTTATTGTTTTAATAAATCATTAAAATAGTTAGTAATGTCTTCCTTAGCCGTTTGATTATTAGCAAACGTATGCCTAAAAAACTTCAGTCCATCGTCGGTGGAGAAGTTAACCATAAAGCTACCGCAATGCGCAATCTTGAATCTCAAGTCATAGTTATATTTACAAATATCGATTTTCTCATCCAGAGGGATTACCTGATAACAGACATTTAAAGACTCAGGTTCAAACAAGAGCTTAAGTCTTGGATTGGTTTTTACAATCTCAGTGGCATACTGAGCGTTTTCAAAGAGCTTATCAATAAGAGTTTCAAACCCCGCATCTCCCATCATTTTCCAAGTCAGCCACAGCTTAAAAGCATCATTGCGTCTTCCGCACTGAAGGGATTTAGGCCCCGTATCGTATTGAGTGTTCTCGTACTCATGAAAAATATAGCTATTGCCACCACCAGAGTTAGCTTCAATCAGGGCATTTTTGTGCTTAGTTAAGAAAAAAGAGGTGATGAGAGTTGAGCCCATCATTTTATGCGCGTCCCATGTAAAAGAATCTGCCAACTCACAGCCTGTTAAAAGTTTTCTATGAGTTTGGCTTAAAAGAACACTACCGCCCCAGGCCCCATCAATATGGTGCCACAGATCATACTTCTTACAAATTTTATCAATAGGGATAATTGGATCAAAGACACCCTTAACTGTTGTGCCAGCAGTTGAGCCCACGAAGAAAGGGGTTTTATCTCCGTGTTGGGCCTTAAGGATCTCTTGTTCTAGATGGGCCGGGTCCATTTTCCCATTTTTGGTTTTTATTTTAATGAGATTGTTTGTTCCTATTCCCATGAGGTTCACGGCCTTTTCAAAAGAGTAGTGAGACTCCTCTGAAACAAAAAGGCAGAGAGCTCGTGAATTATTTCCCACCGTTTTCACTTCGGGGAATTTTAGCTGACGGGCCACATGAATGGCCTGCATATTGGCGTTGCTACCACCTGTGAGCATAATTCCATCCCCATCATGAAAACCAATAAGTGAATTCATTTTGGCAACGAGTTCATGCTCCATCAGGGTCGCCATGGGGGCCATCTCATACGTGGCCATAGTGGTATTAGTGAAGGCCGTGACGATTTCACCAATGACTGAAATAGGATTTATCCCTGCCCACAGCTGATTATTAAATTGTGGATGGGAGGTTCTAACTGAGTACTTCAGATAATCATCAATGAGTTTATTTAAATCTTGATTTGAGGAACTTAGTTTAAAGTCAACTAAGTCTGAGAGCTCACTGGCACTTTTATAGTTAATAACAGGAGTGTTCTTATCTTCGTTCTCATTGATATAACTAATGAGCTTTTTAAGAGTCTCTTCAATGTTGCCGGCAAATTCCATGGGCGCAATATAGCAAGCTCCGCGCTGTCCGAGAAGAGCTAATATACAATTTTTAAGGGGTTAAATGCTGGATTCTTCGAGTAAGTCGTAATAGTTACGAATACGTTGAACATAGGCCACGGGCTCCCAACCACGGGCATAGCCGTGAGGCAGGCGTTTAAAATATTTTTTACTGGCAAGATTCGGAAAATAGGTTTTCACATCAGACCAGATTTGAGAGTTCTTATCCTTCCAAACCGTTAACATCCGTGCATCTCTGAGATGTAAATAGCCCACATTATAACTGGCC
>CAYGUN010000365.1:0-2199 GCA_964353025.1 uncultured Bacteriovoracaceae bacterium | reverse complement strand
TATTTATTTATTTAAAGGGTATGCCTGATTAGCGAAGTGTGATTATGATGCATGGTTATGGTGCCAATTGGGAGGATCTTTTTCCCTTGCACTCTTATCTTTCACCTGAAAGTGATTGGAATTGGTATTTTCCTAATGCTCCGTTAGAAGTTCCTCTTGGAATAATGATGTCGGGCCGCGCTTGGTTTCCCATTGATATGGAGGCCTTAAATGAGGCCATGATGAGTGGAAGCCATCGGGATTTTAGAAAACTCTCAAGCGATGATTTCAATTTAATGCTGCAAAGACTTGAACCTATTTATAATCAAATTTTGGATGAGCATAAGGATGTTTATATTGGTGGCTTTTCTCAAGGGGCCATGATCGCAAGTCACCTTGGTTTTAGGCTTAAAAGAAAACTAAAGGGGATGATTTTATTTTCCAGTAATCTCATTGATGAAGAGAATTTAAAAAAAGTCATTTCAAAGTATCCAGAGACTGCGTATTTTCAAAGTCATGGGACTCAAGATCCCCTGTTGGGCTTCTCTGGTGCGAAAGCTTTAAATGAACTACTGAGTTCACAGGGACATCATGGAGAGTTCCTGGAGTTCAGAGGGGAGCACTCTATTCCAATGGAAGTCATTAGTGCGGCCAAGAGTTTTTTGCAAAAAGCTAGTTCTGTTTAACCGTTGTGGTGTCGCTTTGAATTTTAGGTAGTTCAATCTTAAGTGAATCAAGTTGAATTTTTTCCGTCTGCAATTTTAATGTATCACCTGGGATTAAGTTTTCTTTAAGTTTTTCATGAGTATCATTAATGGTTTCAGGAGCTTGAGCTTCACTTGTATTTTGAGTAATGAGTTCTTTGCAAATGGCCGGAAGGTTTTGCTCAATGAAAGTGTTCACGTCTTTTAAACTTTGCGCTGATACCAGCATATTGGCCTGAATAAGAGTTGCATGAGAAATGTCTTCAGATGTCGCAATAATGACCTTAGGTTTTTCTGTTTTTTTTACGGTGGTAAAAACCACGGGGATGGCAAGTGAAAAGGCATTATAAAGGTTTGTCTTGGCCTTCATGGAGAATTCACCGGGGTAGACTTCATTTAAATCTGAAAATTCCACTTCAACATCTGCTATTTTAATTTCTTGAGCAATCTTTTTATCTTGAATGACCAGTTTTATATTTTGAGCACGTTCTTTATTGATGTTTAGCAGGGAACTAAGTTCTGTCGGTATTCCTGAGCTAGGCCCAAGCCCTGTTTTTCTTAGATAAAGCTGAGTGATGAGAGATTCATGAGTATTGAGCAGTTTATCTAGGTGAGTATTAATTTCTTCTTGAAGAACTTTAGAAATTTTCTTGATTTGCTGGGCCTGAGTAAATTCATTCCCTACCATAATCTTTTTATAGACTTCGGCCAAAGTCTTCTTTTGCACATCACACTGGTTTTTTATTAGTCCTTCTAATGCAGGTTCAACCTGCTGTGACCAAGCAGGTAAGGTACTAAGAAGAAATAGGGCACAGAGAAAACACGTTTTCATACCTTTAAATAAGCAAGATTTGGGCCACTAATACTATGTGATTTTAAATGCTTAGATGGCCGAAATTGACTGATTTTCACTATTTGCCTAGATGATGGCCAATAATGACCTACTACTGCTGAGAATAAATACTTGATATCAGGTAAAGAAAGCTTTTTTCTTTACCTGATACTTCTAAAACCGGGGTATAATAAGAGTAAGGAACAAGGAGGGCCCAATGCGGACGTTGCTCCTAGATAATGCCTTCTTGCCCGTTAAGATTGTCGCATGGGAAAAAGCGATGCTCTTATTCTTGACCGGTAGGGCAGAAGTCATTGAAGAATACAGTGATTTAAAGATCCGGTCACCTAGGAAGACTTTTAATCTTCCAAAAATCCTTCGCCTTTTTTCTCGTAATCGCAATCGCCAAGAAGTGAAGTTTAACCGCTACAATGTTTTTTTAAGAGACAATTTTCAATGCCAGTATTGCCATAAAAAGTTTATGCAAAAAGAGCTGACTATTGATCATGTGATTCCTCGCTCTAAGGGTGGGGATACCAGTTGGGAAAATGTTGTCAGTAGTTGCGCCGTTTGCAATCACAAGAAAGGTAACAAGATGCCTGAGGATTTTCACCTAAAGCTTAAGAAAGTGCCTTACAAACCTAAATGGACTCCAAGGCAAAATATTAAGACACGCTATGGTGA
>CAYGUN010000364.1:0-2211 GCA_964353025.1 uncultured Bacteriovoracaceae bacterium | reverse complement strand
GTGTAGCATCTGAATGGAAGAGTATCTCATTCCTCTTCAACACTTTAGATATTTGACTTAGATTTTGAATTACTCCTAGTTCATTATTAGCACCTATGATAGAACAAAGTTTTGTTCTATCATTAATAGCATTTTCAAGATCAAAAACGCTTATTAAGCCATTCTCATCAACGGGTAAATAAGTAACATCAGCTCCACTTTTCTCAAGTTCTTTAAAAACACTTAGCACTGACTTATGTTCGATGTTGCTAGTAATGAAATGGTTTTTACCATCTTCAATTGAACTACTAAAAACAGACTTTAAGCAGAGGTTATTGGCTTCTGTTGCACCAGAAGTAAAAACTAGTTGAGAACTGCTCGCATTTATTAGTGATGCAACTCTTAATCTTGAAGACTCGAGCACATCTCTGAGTAGAGCTCCTTCTATGCTTTGACTAGATGGATTACCAACCATCTTTAAAGTTCCAACCATTGAATTAAGAACTGTGGGAGCTACTGGTGTAGAAGCATTATAATCCAAATAAACCGGCATAAACTGATTCCTCTTGGCTGAAAAACTCCGAATGAAGGTTTACTCTATCCCCATTTACATCGCTGATTATAGCATCTGTATGAGAGTCATTCGTAAATGTGTTTAAAATTAACATTTCTTTGTCAGGACTAATAAATTTGCTTCTAAATAAGTGTTCGAAGACATATCTGCCTTGATTAACTTTTGCCATCTCTGAAAACAAAGACCAATCAAAAATATAGAATTTTTCCGAAAAAGGAAGTTTTTTATTCATATCAAGAAATGTTAAATAATAATGGACTCCCATGAGTAATGGGCATCTAATAGCAAATTTATAGCCAGAAGAAGTTCCAAGGAAAATATCATCCAAATAATATCCCTGATGGCCTATATCTCCAGTAACTTTAAAATTTTCGTTCCCTCTTAAAACACTTAGATCTTTTTTAAAAATATTTATTGCCTTATTTTTAATATTCCTCTCTGAAGAAAGCTTAACCTCAAAAGGTATTTTTAATCCTAAGTCATTTAATATCTGTTCATACTCTGTGGGTAAGCCTTTGTGCTTCAATATACCTTGTGGAGAACATAACCCCTCTGAACAAGTAAGCCCAAGATCATCGACTAGAACTCCAAGAAGTACTCTGACTCTTCTACCAAAACTATATTTTAACTCTTTAGCCAAATCGACAGAAGATTCAAAAGACCTTAAAGAACTCTTCTCTATATTCCCAGGACTGAAATGCCCTGCCTCCAAAAAAATTGAATAGTATTTACCATTTCTCAACTTCGCCACTTCCGATGAGACGAAATCAAGTATAAATTGCTTTTCCATTAGGAAGACTATACATGATAACGCTGTTTTAACACACTGCCGCTGTATTATTTACACTCTTTTTCTTCTTGTATTAAGGCAATTTTCACACAATACTCCATAACCAAAAAGAATGGAGTCCAAATGATTAATTTTTCCTCTAATGAAAGTATGGAGCTAATTAAATCCTCAATATTCAGAACCGATATAATTGAATCTTTCTGTTATCAAAGAAGTAATTGCCGCTGTGGCCTTGCATGACTTGAGACAATTCTCTATAGTTCAGAAAAGTTTTTATTTAATGATAACAACTTAGAACAAGGCTTTATCGCTAAATACTTATCTGAAAACCCTTTTAAATCGGGAAGAGATACTCTTGCAATTGATGGAAAACGCGAAAGCTATGCTGGTATGTCCCTACTTGATGTCCATGAACTCGGAGCTCGCTTCTTTCAAAACTCAGAAGTACTTAAAGCGACTGATAATAAGTTTGAAAAGTTTTGTGAAATTATAGAGGATGGCATTAAAACTAAACACTTCTGCATAGTGCAGTTCCTTGCATCTAAATTAAAACTAGAGCTAAATGGGCACTTCTGTGTTATCGGAGGACTTAGTAAAAGTAAGTCTATGGTTTTACTAATTGATCCTGCAAGACATAGACATAAATGGTATTGGGTAAAGCTAGAGGATCTTTATGAAGCTTCAAAAACAACAATGGACTCTACAGGTGTAAGTCGTGGACTGGCTCATTTTTGGGATTAGACTTCACTAATACCTGCATAATTAAATTTTTAGGCAATATTTTAATACCATTTTCCAAGCAGTCTTGGAGCACATTAAGATCATCATCACGACTTGTAACAAGTATTGAGTGTTTGGAAATGTTTAA
>CAYGUN010000363.1:0-2211 GCA_964353025.1 uncultured Bacteriovoracaceae bacterium | reverse complement strand
AGAAGTTCTTCTTTCCTCTCAGGAGAGAGTCCTTTGTATTTACCAAAGCATGCCATGGAAGAGTTACGAGAATATTCTTTTTGTCCTACTTTCCCTGAAGGAACACAAGCTGCCATATTGCCAAACATTGCAGGATTACAGACGATTGCAATACTATTACCAGTACATTTTTCTTTATCATCTCCTGGGTTTTCCAAATAGTGCTTTTCTTGAGCGAGGTAAGCCTTTTTAATTTCGCCTTCAATGCCTTTGTCTCCAAGATTAGTTGGATGAACACAACGACCAACATCATTAGCGGACATTTTTTTCATGATAGAAACCCAACCGGCATACATGCATTTGTCTTCATCATCGACTCTTTTAACATAATCCAACCATCTATCAGGATTTGCATCTACTGCTTTAGTTTCTTCAACTTCAGTTTCAGGTTTCTGCTCTTCTGTTTCTTGAGCAGTAGCTTCCTCTTCATTGGATTCGTCTGGTGCATCACCATCTTGAGCATGGGCCACTGAGACAAGCAAACTCATAAGATAAACAAATCTTTGTTCCATCTCATTTGGAGTATAGGTTGTTTTTTTAACCGGCCCATCATCTTTTGGAACCTGGGCCTCCCAGGCAACGGCCAGGGATTGCAGTCTTTCAAGTATTAGTAATTGCTCTTTTTTTTCTAAAAGTTTGAACTCATCGTAGGATATGGAGTAATTTGACGCATAGGTTTGAGCCGAGACCATTAGGCCCAAAAAACTAAAAGCTAGTAAAATTAAACACTTACTCAATTTTATACTCCACCTCTAGTTATTATATCGGTAGGTTGAGGGTTAAACTAAACGGGGGCCTGATTTTAGTAAGTTATTTGATCGGGTACTGCCTTGAGAAATTTACACATAAGAGTAAATTGGTTTAAAATGCTCTAAAGAGGCGCATATGGGCTGGTTTAATACTGTAAAAAACCCAAAGATAAAAACTACGAAAAAGAGCAATAATAATGCTCCAACTGGTCTTTGGAAGAAGTGCACAAGTTGTGGTGAAATTCTTCAAACTGAGAAGCTAGAGGCCAATCATCAAATTTGTCCTTACTGCGAGCACCACTTTCGTATCTCATCTGGTGAGAGAATTCGATCTCTTGTTGATGAGGGTAGTTTTCAAGAATTTTCTAAAGAACTTAAAACAACAAATCCACTTAAATTTATAGATAGAATGACCTACGGTGAAAGACTTGAGAAGGCCTATCAAAAGACCTCTATGTTTGATGGTACTGTTTGTGGTGAAGCTAAAATTGATGGCAAAAAAGTATCAATGGCCATTATGGATTTTCACTTCATGGGTGGCTCCATGGGAGTGGTAACGGGTGAGAAAATTGCCCAGGCCATGGATCATGCTTATGACAAAAAAATGCCTTGTATTGTGATCTGCTGTTCAGGTGGAGCTCGTATGCAAGAGGGGATTCTCTCTCTTATGCAAATGGCAAAAACCTCAGCATCAAGACGAAGATTAAAAGAAGCTGGCATCCCTTATATTTCAGTATTAACAGATCCAACAACAGGCGGATGTGCCGCGAGTTTTGCTATGTTAGGCGATATCAATATTGCTGAACCTAAAGCACTTATTGGTTTTGCGGGCCCGAGGGTTATTGAGCAATCCATTCGCCAAACTCTGCCCGATGGGTTTCAGCGTTCTGAATTTTTACTGGAGCATGGCTTTATAGATAGGATTGTTCATAGAAAAGAATTAAGAACGCAGCTTAGTTTTTTTATTGAAATGTTTAGTAAATGATCGCAGACAAGTGGCTTAAGTCTCATTATAAAGCAGAGTTTTTTTCACCATCTAAAGACTTCTTTAATCAATTTGCCCTAAAGTATATTTATAAAATTTCAGGCCCCAAAGTTATCACCATTGGAGGAACAAATGGCAAAGGACAAACAAGTCGTTGCCTGGCCCAAATACTAAAAAAAAAGAATAAAAGCTTTTGCCTTTGGACTTCGCCTCATCTTAAATCTGTGGTTGAACGCTTTAGTTACGAGCAAGGACAGATTCCTCAAGAGGATTTAGTTGAAATTTTCCAAAGAGTCTCAGCTGATCTTAATGGACAGAATATTAGTTATTATGAATTTCTTTTTCTGTGTTTTTTAGAATTTGCCTCAATTCAAAGGCCAGAATTTATTATTTTGGAAGTGGGACTTGGGGGAAGATTAGATGCTGTGAATCTTATTG
>CAYGUN010000362.1:0-2225 GCA_964353025.1 uncultured Bacteriovoracaceae bacterium | reverse complement strand
TTAAAACGAGATATAATGTTCTGTTAGAAAGATATATCAATCACAGGGATATTGAATTTAAAGTTCTCAACCAAATGATCTCTCATAGCGTTCTTCCTGCGGCCATTAGTTATAAAACGGAGCTTGCTTCGTTGTACACATCACTCAATGCTGCTGGTATTGGTGGAGCAACAGAAAAAGTACTATTAACTAGTCTTGCAGGTTTGACAGATGACTTGTGGTCAAAGTTAACTATGCTTAATTCTTCACAGGAGAAATGTGATTCTTTATCTGAAGAAGATCATTCTTTAAAGATTGCAAACGAATTGATGCCCTTATCTGAAGAGATTGCCGTTCTTTGTAATCAAATTGAAGACATGATTCCTGAAAAGTATTGGGATATCCCAACTTATTACGATATGCTTTTTATTAGATAATTTTTTTTGTAGTGCGGGATAACTTAAGAGTTACCCCGCACTATATTTTTTTAATTTCCTTTTTTCTTGACGAAGTCGGCCACACACATTACTCCTAGAAATAGTCTCTTTTTAAAAACGCGGTTAAAGTTGGTTCTTTAATGGAAAAATATTTAGTAATTGTTGAGTCTCCTACTAAAGCAAAAACAATCAGAAAGTTTTTACCTAAAAATTATATTGTTGAAGCCTCTATGGGCCATGTTCGCGATCTGCCGCAGTCGGCTACACAAATTCCGGCTAAGCTTAAAGATCAAGAGTGGACGAAACTTGGGGTTGATGTTGAAAATGACTTTGAGCCGCTTTATGTCATACCAAAGGGCAAATCCAAAATTATTACGGACCTACGCAGTAAATTAAAAGGCTGTTCCATTCTTTATCTTGCGACCGATGAAGATAGAGAAGGTGAGTCAATTTCTTGGCATATGATCCAATTATAGAAGCCTAAAGTCCCTGTTAAAAGGATGGTTTTTCACGAGATCACAAAATCTGCCATTACAAAAGCATTAGAAGAGACAAGAGAAGTTGATGATAAATTGGTTAAGGCCCAAGAAACCAGACGAGTTCTTGATCGCCTTTATGGATATACCCTTTCTCCTTTAATATGGAAGAAAATCGCTTATGGCCTTTCAGCTGGTCGAGTTCAATCTCCAGGTTTGAGAATGGCCGTTATGCGTGAAAGAGAAAGAATCGCTTTTAAAAAATCGGATTACTGGGATATTAAGGCGAGCCTTTCAACCACCAAAGCAAAAGAAACTTTTGATGCTAGATTAACATCAGTTGCTGGTGATAGAGTGGCCTCTGGAAAGGACTTTGATTCAACCACTGGTAAACTTACTAAAGGAAAATCTGTTGTTGTTATCGATGAAAAGAAAGCAAAGGATTTGGCCAAAAAATTAGAGAAGGTAAACTGGAAAGTCATTTCCATGGAAGAGAAGCAATCCACTTCTAATCCTGCTATTCCTTTTACAACTTCTACACTTCAGCAGGAAGGGAACAGAAAGTTAGGGTTGTCCGCTCGAGATACTATGAGGACTGCTCAGAAACTTTATGAAAATGGTCTTATTACTTATATGAGAACAGATTCACCAAATCTTTCCCAGCAGGCCATTGATGCAGCTCGTGCTGGAGTGCAAAAGCTTTATGGAAAAGAATATTTATCAGATAAGCCAAGACAATATAAATCAAAATCCAAAGGTGCCCAAGAGGCCCACGAAGCTATTCGACCAGCAGGAAGTGAGTTTACTCATCCGGATAAAGCTGGATTAGATGGTCGTGAGAAGTCTTTGTACGAGCTTATTTGGAAAAGAACTATGGCCACGCAAATGGCACCGGCCCAAAAGTCTTCTTTAAGTGTAAAAATTGAAGCAGGTGATTGTGAGTTCTCGGCCAATGGGACCAGAATTATTTTTCCAGGGTTTTTAAGAGCTTATGTTGAAGGCAAAGACGATCCTGAAAGTGCATTAGATGATAAAGAAGTGATTCTGCCTGATTTTAAAAAGGGTGATGCACTTAAACCAAAAGAAGTATTACCCCTTTTTCATGAAACAAAACCACCAGCGCGTTTTACGGAAGCCTCGTTGGTTCAAAGATTAGAAAAAGAAGGCATAGGTCGTCCATCAACTTACGCGACTATTATCGGAACTATTCAAGAAAGAGGATATGTACGAAAAGAGGCCAATGCTCTTATTCCTACTTTTACAGGGATGGCCGTTGTTCAATTTATGGAAGACCATTTCAAAGAATTAGTGGATTTTGATTTCACTAGTGAAA
>CAYGUN010000361.1:0-2228 GCA_964353025.1 uncultured Bacteriovoracaceae bacterium | reverse complement strand
GCCTTCTGCTGCAATTTGAGCACTATCTAAAGCATAGGAGAAACTTAAACAAAGAGATAAAAAGGTAAAGAAAGTTTTCAAAAATCCTCCAAGTAGGACTTTCTAACACGTTTCAATGCACAGCAAAATACATAGGGTAATCATTACTCACCCCTGATTTCAATATGTTATAGTCATTAAAACTTAGACTTTTTCTACTAATCGAGAATGCACTAGAAAGAGTTCAAGATGGATCATATGGTTATTGCTTAAAGTGTAACTAAACCAGAAGCGCTCTTCTGTATTAACTACCAAGAGTAATTATGAAAACAATTGAAGAAATAGAGAATGAATTAAAAGAGTCCATGCCTATTACTAAGCATATGGGAATTTCTTTAATTAAATATGATTCAGATGAAATCATCATCACTTCAAATTTGGACAAGCATTTTAATTACCAGGGAACAGCATTTGGTGGAAGCCTCAATACCATTGCCCTTCTGCCTTGCTATCTCATGGCCAATAAAATTTTAAAAGAGCAAAACCTTGAATTTAAATCTCTCGTTATTCAAGATAGCCAAGTCAAATATATCAAGCCAGTTCAGGCCAATTTTAAGGCCATCTGCTACCGTCCAGATGATGCTACTTTTATAAAAGTATTATTAAGAAAAAAAACTGCTCGTATACAGATTCAATCAAAAATCGTACTTGATAATTCAGAAGAGGCCATGGTGCTCTTTTCTGGAAGGTTTGTGGCACATATATGATCTGGCAAAAAATGTCCCCCCGAGTTGCTTTAAAGCTCATGAGGTTTTATCCTCCCTATCTAGGAGCGGGGGTTAAAGTAGCTGATATAAACGAAGATTTTACTGAGATTACAGTAGAGATGAATCTTACGCCTCTAAATGTAAACTACGTAGGAACTCACTTTGGTGGTTCTTTATACAGTATGTGCGATCCTTTTTTCATGTTTATTCTTCTTCATCATTTAAAGCAAGATCACATCGTTTGGGATAAAGCTGCAAAGATTGATTTCGTAAGGCCTGGTAAAGGTAAGGTTAAAGCAGTATTCAAAATTGAACCTGAAGAAATTGAATTTATAAAGAGACGTGCTCTTCAAGAATTTAAGCAACAGCCTGTTTTTAAATGTGAAGTTGTTGATGAGAAAAATGAAGTGATCGCTAGGCTTGAAAAAACTTTATATATTAGACGAAAAGATGCAAAAAAAAGATTTGAAAGTCCCCAACCAGAAGTTGGGGACTAAAAATATTATTTAAATGCTAATGTGCTTGATGGTTCTTCAGAATCATTCTCTTGCTCTGAAGAACTACTATTAAAGTTTGATTCTAGCTCTGGCTTAAACCAACACTTAGGTCTAGTTTGTCTTGGATGATGCCCTTCAAATCCACTACATGAGTAAAGTGCAGCAATCAACTCTGCTCCAATAGACTCTTGTCCATCTGAATGATTTCTAGCAGGGATAACTGTTGGATCATAACCTTGATTACAAAGTGAACCTTGAAAATAAGTATCAAGTCTACACTGTGCCTGTGGATGGGCAGTATTTGTCTGACTTATTTCATAATCATCTGGTGTTTCAAAACTTGGAGCATCATCCCAACCTAAAACGGCCAAAAGTGAGCCCAAAGACATTGAAGCAAATGAAATTCTATAACAAAGATTTTGACTTCTTTCTGAGTGCCAAACCTTATCACACTCATCTTTTACGATTTGAGGAACAATCTCTCTATAAGTTGCATTCTCCTCTGGAGTTCTTGACCAAACTCTTCTAGCGCAAACTTGAGTTGCATAATAATCAGATTGCCCTTCAGATGCGGCCCAATCTCCTCCAGCATAAAAAGGAAACCCTGCTAAATGATGTCCTAGCTCATGACAAACAACGAGAGCAAATCCGTCTTTAGTCACTTCTTTACGTCTTGCAAGTCCACCAAACATTTTAACATCCCAAGTGCTCCCTCTCTGACTTGCGTAAGCATTAACTGTTGCAGTCTTCCAGTCCTTAATCATATTAAGCTTGCCACCATGAAGGGCCACAATTGGTGAGTAGACTTCTGCGACCTCATCAATGATGTCGTTAAATTCTTGCTCTGTTACTGCATTAATTGTTTTGAGATTATCTTCTAAGTGTAGATTGTTCTCTGGTAAAATTGACGAATACCCCTTTAGAGTGAAAAGAAATACCCCTAGTAAGATACTAAGCTTCACGTTGACCTCCATGTCCTATTTAA
>CAYGUN010000360.1:0-2232 GCA_964353025.1 uncultured Bacteriovoracaceae bacterium | reverse complement strand
GTATTCAGGTAAACTCATTATTGCTTATCAAAATAATAAAATAAAAGAAGAAATTCAAGTGTTGTTAGATACTTTTCAAATACAACAAGCTCTAAGAGAAAGGGTTGAGTTTATAAGTTTTAATTTAAATGAAGGTTTCTATTACCCGAGTGAGAAGATATTAACAATTAGCGATAGTGATCTTTTTTCGCAAAAAAAGAGGAAAACAAGAAAACAGAACTACAGCCCCGATCTTTTTGCTGAACAAATGGCTTCGTTAAAAGTAAACGATTATGTCATTCATCGTGACTTTGGAGTCGGTATTTATAAAGGACTCGAGTCATTATCAATTGGAGGCAAGGATTCGGATTTTCTTGTTATTCATTATCAAGATGATGATAAAGTATTTCTCCCTGTATACAAAATAAACCTGGTTCAGAAACAAGCTAATTCAGACTCTGGTATAAAAATTGATAGTTTGAAGTCTAAGAAATTTTCTAATCAAAAAAGCAAAATTAAAAAATCTATAAAAAGGCTTGCATTTAATTTAATCGAATTGCAAGCCCAGCGCAAAATACAAAAAGGATATGCATTCTCACCACCCGATCATAATTTTATCGATTTTGAATTAAATTTCCCTTTTGAAGAAACACCCGATCAAGAAAAAGCTGTTGGAGATGTCTTGGAAGATATGCAGTCCTCATCTCCTATGGATCGTCTCATTTGTGGAGATGTCGGATTTGGAAAAACAGAAGTTGCAATGCGTGCTGCCTTTAAAGCTGTGCTTGATCACAAACAAGTGGCCATATTAGTTCCAACTACCGTCCTCGCTTTACAACATTTTGAAAGTTTTAAAAAAAGATTTGCTAAATTTGCAGTTAATATTGATTACACATCTCGCTTTAAAACAGCAAAAGAGAACAAAGAAACTATTGAAAAACTAAAGAACAATAAAATAGATATCATCATTGGTACTCATAAACTTTTATCAAACGACATCGAATTTTATGACTTAGGTTTGATTATTATTGATGAAGAGCATCGTTTTGGAGTTTCTCACAAAGAAAAGCTAAAATTATTAAAGAGCAATGTAGATTGCCTGGCCATGACAGCAACTCCCATTCCTAGAACATTGCAATTATCTTTTTTTGGAATACGTGACCTTTCTCTTATTCAAACACCTCCACCCAAGAGACAATCGATAAAAACCTATATTATACGTGAGGATAAAAAAATCATAAGAGAGGCCATGAAAAAAGAGTTTAAGCGAGATGGGCAAGTCTTTTTTGTTCATAATAGAGTTAAGGATATTTATAAAGTTGCTGCAGAAATTAAAGATCTCGTCCCCGAAGCCAAAATAACTGTGGGCCATGGGCAAATGAACGAAAGAGAGTTAGAAGAAAAAATTAAAGAATTCTATTCAGGTAAAACAAATGTATTGCTTGCAACGACTATCATTGAATCAGGGATAGATATTCCCACAGCTAATACAATGATAATAAATAGAGCTGATACTTTTGGATTGGCTCAACTTCATCAACTAAGAGGAAGAATAGGTCGTTCGGATAGAAAGGCCTATGCCTACCTCGTTGTTGATAAGAATCGAAATATTTCATCAATCGCTCAAAAAAGATTAAAGGCCTTGCAAACTTTTGCAGAAGTTGGCTCAGGATTTGCTATTGCTTCAAGTGATTTAGAAATTAGAGGGGCTGGAGATATTTTAGGCCCAGAGCAATCTGGTCATATAAACCAAATTGGGCTTGAACTTTATACAGAATTATTAAATGAGGCCATTGCTGATATTGGCCAAGACACTGAAACTTTCCATAGTGACGTTGAGATCATTTCTAATTTCAGCAGCTTTATTCCTAATGATTATATCCAAGACTCTGGGCAAAGACTAAAAACCTATAAAGAGCTTTCTAATTGTAAAGATAATCAAAAACTTGATCTTATTTTAGCGAACCTTGAGGAATCCTACGGCAAGGCCCCTTTAGAAGTATCTAATATTACTTTTATTATAAAACTCAGAAATTACTTATCACGCACACCATTGACCCATTTTAAGATTTTAAATAAAAAGATTATTGTCTCCTTGAATAAGAAAATTCTTGAAGAAAAACAAGACATTAGAAATCAAGTATTGGACTTCTTTTTAGCTCGCCCCAAAATATATAAAATAAACCCTAATTACAGTGTAGAGTGCCTCTTTAAGGACGATCTTACTTTAGAGGAAGTTAACAATTTTACTCA
>CAYGUN010000359.1:0-2236 GCA_964353025.1 uncultured Bacteriovoracaceae bacterium | reverse complement strand
CTTTTCTTTTTACCAGTTGAAATCCAAGCATCAGAATTGCACTTCCAGGAGGCATCAGCATCCAAAAGATTATTATAAGACAGGGCCTTACCTTGCAACATGCGGGCCTTGGCAATTCCTGAGTGGCCAACCAAATTTGAAGTCGTTGCTAACCAAGCTTTTTGGTGAGGGTTTTCTCCATAGCGAAGCGCACTTGAGCTTTCAAATAAAGGAGCGCTTACTTGAGAAAGCTTTGCGTTTTCATTAAGTTTATTGGCAATCATCGTATCGTAATGAGCTGTTAGGCTAAAAGCTTGTGCTGAAAACTTTTGTCTCGTCTTAAAACTAATTTTCCCGTTACTTGAGGAAAGCTCACTTAAAAATGCAGGATATTGCTCTACTGACGTTAAGCAAGTGACCGCTTCATAATTTTTCGCTGCGGCCCTTATCATGGTAGGTCCCCCAATATCAACATTCTCAATCAATTCATCTTCACTGGCATTGTTCTTGAGGGCCTCTTCAAACGGATAGAGATTACAAACCACTAAATCAATAGGCCTAATATTAAGTTTTTCTAAGTCTTTTCTGTCATCATCATTAAAGCGCCTAAATAATAGACCACTTCCCACTTGGAAACTAATGGATTTCATACGTCCGCCAAAAGCTTCAGGGTTTCCTGTAATTTCTTGAATCGGAGTAATTTTAATACCAGCTTCTTGCAGTTTCTTGGCCGTACCACCTGTAGAAATAATTTCAACTCGATATTCTTCAAGAGCTTTGGCCAATTCGATAACACCATCTTTAGAAGTCACACTTATAAGAGCACGAGTAATGGCCATATTTTCTTGTTTCATAGGAGATTCTCCATTGCAAACTCGGTTGCGTTTTTAAAAATTTGAAGACCTGGTGCTTCTTTATTTTCTTTATTTCCAAAAGGCAGCAGTAGTTGATTAACAGCGGCCTCTGGATGTGGCATGAGTCCAAAAACTCGCCCGCAAGGATCACAAAGCCCTGCGATTTTTTCATAAGAGCCATTAATATCTTCAGTATATTGAAAAACAACTTGGCCATTATTTTTCAGTTTTTCAAACTCTGTATTATCTGAAAAAACAATACGTCCCTCTCCGTGACGAACCGGAAGATATATTTCATGAATGCCCTTGGTCCAAATACAATGATTTGTCTCTGATTTCATTTCAATCCATCTATCAATAAATTGTCTATTTTTATTATGGGTAAGAGAAAGAATACGAGACTCTTTGGGATAAGGAAGAAGGCCCAACTTAACTAGAGTTTGAAATCCGTTACAAACTCCAATAATCAGTTTTCCTGCATCAACAAAGTCTTGTAAGTATCCCTTAAGTCCATGGCGCATTTTAAGTGCCAATATCTGGCCACTACTAACTTCATCACCAAAAGAAAAACCACCAGGAATGGCCATTATTTGAAAGTCGTTAATGAAAGAAGGTTTTTCTAATAAATCATTGATATGAATAATAGTACTCTTTGCTCCTGCAAGCCCAAACGCACGTGCTGTTTCTCTTTCGCAGTTAAGCCCATCTCCGGAGAGAATTAAAGCTTTAACACTCATTTACCACCTCCCCACGATTTAAACAGGTCATCAAGACTCCAATGAATATCAGTACTCATTGCGCTTAAAGAAATTTGAGCTTTATCTGTCACCATTCCTAGTTTTATTAAGTTATGATCTTTTAGTTCCTTCTCTATGATTTTAGTATCCTCTGGCTTTACTGAAATAATAAACCTTCCACAGCTTTCATTATAAAGTAGCCCAAAAGGATTAAAACGCGCGTCTACTTCAATTTTTGCTCCCAAGAAATTACCAAAAGAGCTTTCAGTAACCGCAGTTAAGACACCTCCATCTGAAACATCGTGAATGGAAGAGAGTTTACGCTTTTTTTGAAGAGTATTTATTGTTTGATAGAGAGAGAAGTTATTTTCAAGATTAACTTTTTCTACCTCATACTCTGTTTCATAAAATTGTCTTGAAAACTCTGATTGATTAAGTTTTGAATAATCACAAGCTCCCACTACATAAATAATATCACCTACTTCTTTAAAATCAGAAGTTGTTATATTCTCACAATCTTCAATATCTGCGATGGCCGTAACCAGTAACGTAGGAGGAACACTAATTTTAATAGAATCACCATTTTCATCCACTCCATGAAAATCATTTTTCATAGAATCTTTGCCACTAACAAAAGGCATTCCATAAACAAGGGCGGTATCATAG
>CAYGUN010000358.1:0-2250 GCA_964353025.1 uncultured Bacteriovoracaceae bacterium | reverse complement strand
GCTCACATGCCTTTGAACGGTGAGAATTGGCCATCTTCCACTCAGGATTCTGCGCAAGTGTTTGATTTTTAAGGCCCTCTGGTAGAAATACCGGGTCATATCCAAAGCCATCATCACCCGCTGGAGCTTGGGCGATTTCTCCTAAAACCCGTCCTTCAAAAAAGTAATACTCTTTTTCTGAAAAATAAAAACATAAAACGCACACAAAATAGGCCTCGCGCGACTTTCCTTCTAATTTCTCTAGCAGCTTTTTACACTTCCCCTCATAACTTGCCTCCTCTGGTGCAAACCTCGCTGAATAGACTCCCAGTTCATCAGGAAGGGCCAGAACAACTAAGCCTGAGTCATCAGCAACTGAAGGAGACCCATATTTTTCAAAATAGGCACGTGCTTTAAGAAGAGCATTATCTTGAAAGGTCGTTCCCGTTTCTTCTACTTCAAGCTTCTCTTTGGCAGCAATAATATTCATATCACCCAAAAGTTCATTGAGCTCTTCTACTTTATGATTATTTGATGAAGCAAGAATGAATTCCATTAATTTAAAACCTTCTTCTGCTCATCAAAGACAACTTTAAGTGATTCTTTAGCACAATCTAACAGGGCCTGAAGTTGTTCACTAGAAAATGGCTCCTCTTCTGCTGTCCCTTGGACTTCTACAAATTTTCCAGACTCAGTCATAACTATATTCATATCTGTATGACAGGAAGAATCCTCTTCATAATTAAGGTCAGCAATAATTTTTCCTGCGGGAGTGATCCCTACACTTAAAGCAGCCAGACCGTCAGTGATAGGGTCTTCTTTTAAAAGCCCTTCTTCCATTAATTTTTTAATGGCCATCTTCATGGCAACAAAAGCGCCTGATATTGAAGTCGTTCTGGTTCCACCATCTGCGACTAAAACATCACAGTCTATCATGATTGATCTTGCTCCTAATTTTTCTAGGTTTATGACAGACCTTAACGAGCGACCAATAAGTCTTTGAATCTCTTGCGTTCTTCCACCAAGACCTTTTCTCTCTCTAAATGAACGAGTATGAGTTGCCCCTGGTAACATGGAATACTCAGCCGTTACCCAGCCTCTCGCCGTCTTTTCCCCTCTCATCCAACCAGGAACAGATTCCTCCACACTGGCCGTAATATGCACTTTCGTGTTACCAAATTCAGCAATGACACTTCCTTTAGCATATGGATTAATATTGGGAGTAAATTTAATTTTTCTAGGAGTCGTGCGCTCAATGAGTGACATATTTAACCTCAACCATGTTCATTTAAGTGAATGCCATTCTACACAACAAATGCTTAAAAACCAATGGGAGCAAGGCATCATTAAGCATCCTATTGTACTTTCTACCTCCTCTCAGTCCAAGGCCATAGGCAGAAGGGCCAATAACTGGGTGACTTATGAAGGATCGTTGAGCTTTTCTTTTACCTATCCCCTGAGAGAAAACCTCACACTTACTCCTCTGTTAATAGGCGTGCTATTAAAAAATTACCTCAAAAATAAGTTTAATGAGCAAGTTTATCTCAAATGGCCCAATGACCTGATTAACAAGAATAATCAGAAGATTGGAGGAGTTTTAATTCATAACTTAGGTGAAATTCTTATTGTGGGAGTTGGAGTTAATATTAACCCTTTCCACAAAGAACAAGAATTTGATTATCCACATGGAGCTCTTTTAAATTCAAATCAAATTTTTAATAAAGAGATTTATTCAGATCTTTACACATATTTATTAACAAATTTTGAAATGAGTAATGATGAAATTGTTGCAAGCTGGAATAAGTCTTGTATTCATCTAAATAAGTCAGTGACACTTACAGATGATGAAGTCAAAGTCTCTGGCATCTTTCAAGGCATCGGAGAAAGAGGAGAAGCTCTCATTCAAGTTAATGGAAATTTACAATCCTATTTTTCAGGAAATTTAAGATACGGAATCTCTTAAAAAATATTAGTTATCAGAAATAATCGAGTCTGCAATTTTAGCAAGTTCTTGCTTAATAAGATTTTCTGCTAAATCAGGAATAATTTCCCAAGCAACTTTCTCTATAGATTCACGACAATAATTCTTCACATACTCTTCTAGAATAGGCTTAAGTTTTTCTTCTAACTCTCCTCGTGGAAAATCAAGAGGAAGTCCTTTTGAAGAACTGGAAGGAGATTTATTCGCTGAAATTTTATCCGGAAAATCATCATCAGTGTTACCCATATCTGGATATTCGAGATCATCACTCTATGGTTCATATTAGTCTT
>CAYGUN010000357.1:0-2322 GCA_964353025.1 uncultured Bacteriovoracaceae bacterium | reverse complement strand
ATCTATATACGCTGGGTAAAAAAATATATGAACCCCATTATATTTGTATTCATTAGTCTATTTGTGGTTGGTTCTTGGCTCTCCCTTCAAGTGGAAGTGAACTCTGACCCTGTTAAATATTTTGCTGATAGTATGCCTTTAAAGAGGGCCTATGATTTCTCTAAGGAAAAATTAAAAGGACTTAAAGGGATAAATGTTGTTATTGATTCTGGTGAAAATGAAGGAATTAAAGACCCTGCTTTTTTAAGAAAAGTTGATGAGTTTAAAAAATGGCTGAAAACAGATAGTGAAATTATTCAAGTTCGCTCTATCGTAGATACAATAAAAAAATTAAATTCAGTCTTGCATCCAGATTTAAAAGAACAAGAGATTCCCCATTCAAGGAAAGCAGTCGCAGAACAGCTTTTCCTTTATCAAATAAGTCTTCCACAAGGAGCTGGAACTGAAAATTTTGTTTCCTTAGATAACCGCTATATTCGTATGAATGTCAGTTGGAGTATCGAGTCTTCTAAAGAAGGGATTATTAAATCGGAGAGTATTATCAAGCATGCAACTGAAGAGCTTGATCTTAAGGCCAGTGTTGAAGGCAATTTTCCTATTTATACCAAAGTTAATCAAATCGTTGTCTTCTCATTTATGAAATCAATGTTTTTAACTATTTTCATCGTAGGAATTATTTTATTTGTGGTTTTTAGAAAAGTTCTGATTTCACTATTAAGTATGTTGCCAAATATTCTTCCTTTAGTGGTTGGAACTACCGTTATGGCATGTGCTGGGATTTTCCTGGATATCGCAACCAGTATTGTTGCTGCTATATGCTTGGGAATTGCAGTGGATGACACGATTCATTTTGTTTCGGGTTACTTAAATCACCGAAAGTCGGGACTTAACAGTGAAGAGGCCCTTCAGAAAACTTATGAAGGGACAGGAAAAGCTCTTATCTTGACGACTGTTATTTTAGTTGTGGGTTTTGGTGTGTTTATTTTTGCTGATTTTCTACCTAATCGATATTTCGGTATGTTATGTGCTATTGTTCTCTCCTATGCTCTTTTAACAGATCTTCTACTTCTTCCGGCCCTACTGCTCAAGTGGGATAAGAGTATGTAAAGTTTTTGTGCCTAGTGGCTTCTGCTTTGTTAAGCAGGACCTATTTGATATTTAACTCCCACCTATGCATAAATCGATATTCTTCATTTATTTGGTCCTTGCTTTAAAGAAAAATATTTAGTTGATACGAGTGAGTGTAATCATCTTTTCTGAAGTTTTGCTGCAAGTGCCTTTGTTATTGGCACCTGCCTCTAAAAATCATGCACTGGCCACCATCGCTACTACAATTGATAAATTCTCTTTCTTTGTAGGAAAGATTCTTGCCTCTATCTTGGCAGAAACTTTGCGCCCACTCTAGTAATTTATCTTTAGGCTTAACAACTGAATAAAGACACTGAATCGTTCCACCCGAACGGCTCTGGAATTGACATCTCTCTCCTGCGAAAGCAGAAGAAAAAAGACTAAGCAAAACAACGAAAACGCACCACTTCAACATGCTTTTTCTCTCTTGTAATTTTCTACAATACCATTATCGCCTAAAAAGTTAATTCTCTGTCAAGAAACCTCTGGAATCTATGAAATATCGTAGACTTACGCTTATTTAGAAGAGATTTGAGATGCCAGGAAAATGAGGCTTTTATGTAGTTTTGAGGGGTTATATCTTGCTCTTAAGTATCCCACTAGTAAAAAGCTTCTTAAGGCCTTCTTCATTGTCTTCCCAGATTTTTTGTAGAGGTTTCTCTTCAGTAAAGGGTGGGCACTCAAAAGTAATAACACCAGCTGCGTAAGTACTTGGTACAAATGAACCAAGTGAGCCAGGGGTTTCGTAGCCAATGTCATCCGCAATAGGGTATTGGTTAAACTCTGTTAAAACTTCGGCAATATCTTTGCAGTCTCCGTTGTAATTAATGATTGGCTTCCAAGTATGGAAACTTAAAACAATTCCTGGTGGAAATTTATCAAAGAGCTTTTTAAGAAATTGATTCTCAGGCTCACTGAGTGGTTTTGGACCTGGGTTATACTTGTCTTTCTTAAATTCCGCTGACCAGTCACCAGTAGGGTAATTACGATTAAGATCAACTGCATGTGAATTTACACGAGTTCCTTGTTTATAACCGTCAATGTTTAGGATAGGAATGATAATAACAGGTAATTCTTCTGATTCTGAATCCTCTTTTAGCCATTCAAAATATTTTTGAAGAACGTAAACGCCTTCAACCTCATCTCCGTGGGTTCCGCCAATAAGGTAGATATATTTTTTTGCTTTGACGTCAG
>CAYGUN010000356.1:0-2335 GCA_964353025.1 uncultured Bacteriovoracaceae bacterium | reverse complement strand
GTCTCAAGGTAGTTCACCACAAACTTCAAGAACATTGAACCAATTTCACCGTCAATCAATCTATGATCATAAGTATGAGTAGCGTACATAACATCACGAATACCAATAGCATCATTACCAAGCACTACTGGTGTTTTCTTAATCGCACCAACACAGAAAATCCCCACTTGAGGTTGGAGAATAACTGGAGTGGCCGCAAGAACACCAAATGAACCATTATTGGTAAATGTATAAGTTCCACCTGATAAGTCATCCATCGTGAGTTTCTTGTTACGAGCTTTTAATACTAATTCATTCAGGGCACGAGCAAGACCTGTAATATTAAGATTATCTGCTCCACGAATATTTGGAACCACTAACCCACTTCCTGGCACGGCCACGGCGCAACCAATATTAATGTCTTTTTTCAAAATAATATTATCACCATCGATAGAGGCATTTACGTATGGAAACTCTTTTAACGCTTGAATAAGGGCATAAAGAACAAAATGCGTATAAGTAAGAGAGAAGCCTTCTGATTTTTTGAAATCATTTTTCACACTTTCTCGGTATTTCACAATATGAGTCATATCAACGGTATCAATAGAATTCACATGAGGAGAAACCGATTTTGAGTACTGCATATTCTTTGCAATGGCCTTTCTCATATTATCCATTGGGATAACTTCAATTCTCTCTCCATGATTAAAACTTTGAGGTGCCGCCGGTGCACTTGGAGCACGCGAAGGTGCTGCCGCAGGTTTTGAACTCGAGCTACCGTGAGTTTTCAAGAAGGCTTCAAAGTCTGCTTTATTCACTCGTCCACCAGCTCCACTTCCATTTAGAGAATCAAGTTCACTAAGTGCAACTCCAGCTTCTTTTGCCATGGCCTTAACTAGTGGTGTGTAAAATTTCGAGCTACCACTACCTGAATCAGATGCTGGTTTTGCCGCAGGAGCTGAGTTACTAGCAGCAGGGGCAGCTTCTGCTTTAGCGCCAGGTGCCGAACTTGCGCCAGAACTCACGGCCGCATTTTTATCATCATCAATATAAGCAATGGGCTTACCCACATCTATGGTTGCGCCTTCTTCATAAAGAAGCTCCACAACTTTTCCTTCAAATGGTGAAGGGATTTCAGATTCGACTTTATCAGTTGAAATTTCTAAGAGGATTTCATCTATTTCAATTGTATCCCCTGCTTTCTTATGCCACTTGGTAATTGTTCCAGTTGTAATGGATTCTCCCATTTGGGGCATAACAACTTCATTCTTCGCCATATATATCTCCTAAAAAGATTTAAAAATTTAATGCTCGGTTTTTACTTGCTAATACTGCTTCTGCTAACCATTCACCTAATGTTGGGTGAGGGTGAACTGTTGCAAAAATATCCTCATCAATACCTTCCATTTGTCTAAATAAGGTATACTCATGAATCATCTCTGTTGCCTGAGCTCCTACGATATGAGCTCCCAAAAGTTCTCCATATTTTCCCGTTAACACTTTTACAAATCCATCGGTTTCATTACTGGCCACGGCCTTACCATTGGCCATAAAAGGAAGTTTTCCAACAGAGTATTCCATACCCTTTTCTTTAAGTGCTCGTTCAGTATAACCCACACTGGCCACTTGCGGTTGGCAATAAGTACAACCTGGAATATTCATTTTATCTATGGCGTGAGGATTTTTACCACTTAAGTGTTCCGCCGCCACAACACCTTCGTGAGAAGCCGCGTGTGCCAAAAGTGGAGGACCTGAAACATCCCCGATGGCATAAACTCCATCCACACTTGTTTGGTAATATTCATTAACAGCAATAAACCCTTTCTCCGTTTTCACTCCAATCTTATCCAGACCAAAGCCATCAATAACCCCTGTCATTCCAACTGCGATAAGGCCCATTTCAAAGCTATGAAGAACTTCTTGGCCCTTCTCTACTGTTGTAATGGTAATATCTTTGCCGTTGTTTTTAGCTGAAACTTTTTCAACTCCAAGTGATAATTTTATACCATATTTCTTATAGTGTTTTTCAATCTCACGAGAAGAGTCTTCATCTTCAATGGGAAGTAAATGTTTTTGCAATTCAAAGATATGAACATCCACTCCAAAGGCATTCCAAAAGTAAGCAAACTCAACCCCAATGGCCCCGGCTCCAATAATACCGATAGATTTTGGAAGTTTATTTAACTTCACAGCTTCCCAAGCACCAATAAGTCTTTTTCCATCATGCTCAAGCCCTGGAAAAGTTTTATATTTTGCACCTGTTGCAATAATAATTTTATCGGCATTAATCTCTATATCACCCTTAGGATCTCCCACGATAATAGTATTTTTATCTTTGAATTTTCCAAAGCCATTA
>CAYGUN010000355.1:0-2337 GCA_964353025.1 uncultured Bacteriovoracaceae bacterium | reverse complement strand
GGTAAACTCACCCCACTTTGCTGGGCCAGTTGAAACTGGGAGAGATTTACTTTCTGTCTGTGCAGTTTAAGTTGAAACATAGTCACATATTATATTACACATATTATAATATGTAAATGTTCAAAGGTTAGACAGATTAACTATCTGATAATAAAGGAGGTCATAGGGGTGTTAGAAATCTAACACCCGCCTGAGTAAGCTTTACAGAGGTGATGGATTCGAATCCTTAAACCTGGGATAATGCGTGGGTTTAGTGGATTTTAAATATTACTAAAGTGAGTGAAAACTCAGGAGGACTTATGAAAAGATTATTAGTGGGGTTATTAGCATTGGGAAGTATTTCTGCCTTTTCTCAAGATGGACATAAAGTTGGAAGAATATGTGGAGGAGTTGGACTTATAAGCTCTAATGGTTCTGAAGGAGCTTCTTTCAGAGTAGTAGTACCTGATAATGAGTTAATTGCATTAAGAATAACTGATTTCAAGTCACTGAACTTACATGAGCTTTCCATTGTGACTGCGGCAAAAACATCGGATTCAAGAATATGTGTAAATTATGAATTGAGCCTTAATGCTGAAAGAGATCCAGAGCTAAGAGAAATAACTCTTCCATAGGAGAGAAGGTGCTCACTCTACTAAAGATAGGGGCGTAGACAAAAACACTAGTGTGTTGAGTAGGTCTTGCTCATCAAACTTGAGTATTAATGAGTAATGACAGGATTAAATAATTTACAAGAGGATAAATGCGATACTTTTTAACTCTTTTACTAAGCCTAAGCGCACTTGCTCAAGTGCCGGCCAAGCATATTACCTCACATAGCTCTGTAAAGCTCTCTGAAAGCCAGCAGCGCTTTATTTATGAGAGTGTCTTAGATGAGTTGTGTGATGATTATTTTTCCAAAGAGAGCTTTCCTGAAGGCCATAATAAATGTGTGAGAGAGCTCTCTCAAGATGATGAGTTATTTAAAGTTATTATTGATATGCAAGAGCGAAGTATCCTTACCAATCGTTATGTGGGAAGTTGGCAAGCAAAACTAAGCCTACCTAAACTGCCAGGTGATTGTGAAATCTATCGTGGTGGACTTTTGCATAATCTAATCAAAGAGAATGAGTTTTTAAGAATCTGCCGTATTGATATGGGAAAAGGGCGCGAGTTCATTAATGCCTTAATTGGAAGTACTGATAACAAGAAGTTTCGTTATGTTGGTGCCGGAGTTCATACTATTGCCTTTAGAACAAAGATTCCTTTTCAAATCAGCCTGTTTAAAAATGGTTGGAGAAGTTGGCCTGAATCAATGTTTTCTTATGCTATTTCTCGTAGTTATCAAGGAGTTTCCCTAGACCAAAATAGAGAAACTTATAATAGAGTTAGTGTTCAAAGTAAAAAAGTTCGAATTGGTGATGGACTAGAAATTGAAGTAAATAAAGATAAGAATCAAGTGGTTCAAAAGTTTCCATACGTTGAGATCGCAGGCAGAAGGCTTTATTTAAATGGAACGACACTCTTTAATGGTGATGCTATTCAAATAGATACAACTAATTCAGATCGAAGTGTGACAAAATACTATTTTGATATGGATGCCTATAAATTAAAAAATGGAGCAGTTATTTTAGCGGCCCAAGAACCTGCCTCCATTATGGATATGGCCTGGTTATTAGGCTATAGAGTGAAAAATGTAATGAATTTCCCTAAGGCCCAAGATGAGCAAAATGCCATGGCATGGGAGATTAATGAAGTCCTCGAGTCTGATTATTTAGGCAATCCTCGAAAAGTAAAAATGAAAGGAATCTTGGAGCTGGTTTTTGAAGCAGGAAAACCGGCGTGGGCAGTTTTGGACTACCAAGTGGGAGGCATCTTTGTTTTAAAACGAGTTGATGCTTATGCTTATGACTTTTCTACTATCATGCTTGATTTTGATAAGGCCGGTGAAACGAAATTCTTTATTAAGCTTAGTCGTGATGGAAAAACTGCCATGGTTGATCACGCCTTTAAAAAAGATGCTATCGAATATAAACCACATTATTATTTAAAGCTTCATACTGATTGTAAGCCCGATAGTTGTGGAGATAAACATTGCCCAGAGGTTGAGCCTACATTTGTACCCACAGGAAGTGACCTGCGAAAGCGCTCAGAAAAAGAAGACCAATAATCGAGAAGATTTTCATACCGAGTCCAAACTGGGCTTCTTTGGGAATATCTTTATCCTGGATAACTAAATAATTTAAAAGTGCATTCAGTGGCGCTACCACAAAAGCAATAATAGTGGCAAAGTCTACCATGGCCTTCATATTTTTAAGAAACATGAAGAGAAAGAGCCCAGTGCCTACGGCCATGAAG
>CAYGUN010000354.1:0-2339 GCA_964353025.1 uncultured Bacteriovoracaceae bacterium | reverse complement strand
GCCCGTGCTATCTTCTTAGAAATGGGCGGACATCACTTGCCTGTAGTTGAAGGAAAAAAAATTATTGGAATGCTTAGTTTTACAGATCTTCAAAGAATTGACTCTGGAGAATTATATAAGCAAGATCCTAAGCACGCTGATGTTCTACTAGATAATCTTTCAAGTATCAAAGAAACAATGACAGCAGATCTCATGACTCTTGATTCAACAGCAACCATGCGCGATGCCACTGAGATATTAGCTAATAATAGCTTTCACTCTGTGCCAATCACTGAAGGGGAAGATCTGGTGGGATTAATCACTTCAACCGACCTTCTCAAATATTACCTAAATTCATATTAAAAACAAAAATCTTCTAATGGCCCATTAGTTTATCGAAATTGAAATCCTTTAGGATTAGCCATGCTGTTCCTAAAGGAATCACTGAGTCTCATCAAATACATTAAGGAGCTACAAAGGAATTTAACTGCGTTTTGAAATAAAAATCTTATTCACAATTTTTTTAACTGGTAGAACTTGCAACAGGTATTGTTCAATAAGTGCCCGGTGGGTACTCATTTTTACCGTGCCTGACACTTCAGCATGTGCTCCATAAACATTAATTCGAATATTCTTCACACCATTAAACATTTGCATAATTCTTTTTTCTAAAAGCTTGGCTTTCTTTGCATGTTTGAAGGCCAGAGCAGGCTGATATTTAACTAAACGAATAACGTCTTGAACTCCTGGTTGCTTCATTGCAAATTTTTCAATATCAAGAACATCACTATGGCTTGAAGACATCCCCATAAGCGTCACCACTTTATTTTTCACTTTCACTGACATTGAACGCTTTTTTTCACCAGCGATATGTCCCATATACATTTTAATCTTTCTCTCAAGTTCCCTGTCTGTCGTTTTTTTCGTATTTTTGATTTTTATATCTTTTACAATCGTGCTTTTTACACCCAATATTTTAGACGTTTCTTCTTCAATTGTTTTTTTATCAAACAAAGAATTCACAGCACCTTGCAGAAAGGCAAAGCCATCAACAACCTTTACTTTAATGCTTTTATTGACCCCAATTAAAGTAAGGTGTGACTTGATAACATCTGATAGTCTTTTATCACCCTTGGTTCTCCCAACAGCATTTGGGTGAGGTTTAAGAGTCTCAATAATAAGACCGTGAAGAATTTTAGATTCTTCGAGCCAATTTATAACTCCCTGTAGCCCTTGGCCATAAAGTGAAGTGTAAAAAGCTGGCTTTTTTAGATTTCTTGATAAATAGAAAATGGGTAGTAATTTGTAATCTTTTAAAAGTTTTTCTAAATACTTTTTAATATTTTTTTTAACCTCTTTTTCATCAATAATAATAGCAATCGTCTTCGCATTGACTATTGCTTTCAATTGGTCTGCATCGGTAAAGACAACCATCAAGTTAAAATTCTTTTCAATATTGGGAACTTTACGCTTAATTGATTTATCACCAACAATGACAATATTTGGAGTCTTATACGAATAAAGATTCAACATTTTCTTTGTTGAAATTTTTACTCTTGGCTTTTTTCTTACGTTTCTAACTGCGGCATTCATTATTTATCCTTTGGTTAAGTTCACTCACTCTCTTCTGTTATTTAGTTCAACAGAGAGCTTAAAGCAATAAAGCACAAACAATGATTAACAGCTCTATGTTGCAGGGTTAGAAGGCAGTCTTAATTCGGAGTATTCAGCCTCAGCTTCAGATTCAGTTGTTGAAGTAATAACCTCTTTTGTTGGCGACTTACAAAAAGCAATAATTTCATCATTATTATCCATTGCCTCTACTTGCTTCGGAATTTTTAAATCACCAATTGTAAGCTTATCTCCAATCTCTAGTTTTGAAACATCAGCAGCAATATTCTCTGGAATCATGCGTGGCATCCCATTTATCGTGATCTCATCTTTCATGATAACAAGCACTCCACCATTTTTTGTTCCTAAAGGGGTACCTTCGTAGTTTAAAGGTACGCTTACTTCGTTCACTACTCCTCGGGGCATTTGAACCAGAGAAAAGTGTAAAATTTCTCGAGAAACTGGATCTTTTTGAATTTCATCAAGCTTTACATAAACACGCCCATTTTCAGACATGACCTCATAGACCTCACCTGCTCCTTGTGTCGCATGAATCAACTCTTGTATCGCAGTTTTAATTGGTCTATTTTCTATGTTAGTACCATAGATAACACCAGGTACGACCCCCATTGCTCTTAATTCATGGGGCTTGCTTTCTAAGCTTCTGTTTTTAATACTAATCCTGTTCATAATTATCCTTTTCTAAGTTAATAACTTATTATACAGCAGCAGTGCATATAAAATATATG
>CAYGUN010000353.1:0-2375 GCA_964353025.1 uncultured Bacteriovoracaceae bacterium | reverse complement strand
CTGCCTGATAATTGCCATGGGTACTTGGCCTGAAGAACACTTTTGATATAGTCATCTTTAGTGAAGGGACTTTTTTCTTCTATCGTTTGGTTGAATTGTTTATTTTTAACAATTAGTCTTCCCATATTAAAGGCAAGCCAATTATTTTCAAACTCACCTTTCGGAACTGACTTCTCAAAGGATTCTTTAAGGTTTTGAAGTTCAAAAGGAAGTAAACCTTTCTGGAATGCCACCCCTAGTATAATGGCCGAAGCATAAACTGATTTCTGAAAAACTTTAAAGCTCTCACTTTTTAGTGGTGCCATAATAAGCTGTTCGTTCATTAAACCTGCAAGTTTTTCTCTTATCTCAAAAGCCGAGACCGGGTCTTTATTAATTCCTCTATCTAACAATATGCTTAAAGGAATCTGAAACTCTGAATCAATAACAAGAACTCCACCTTTGCTTAAAAAGGGTAAGGCCCTACAGCCTTCCAACAAATCAGGAGATAAAATAACGTCTGCTGTTCCAATCGGAGTTGTTTGAGAGTGGGATTTTTTATTTGAAAAAATACTGAGATGACCAGTAACACTTCCGTTTCTTTGAGCAAGTCCTTTTTGATCAACAAATTTAAAATCGAGATCATCTCTCCCATTCATTTTGGAAGCGGCTTCTGCTAAAACTCTTGATATCGTGGTCACTCCAGATCCACCAACACCAATGACAACCGCACGATAATCATTTCCTGCCGCTATTTGTTCCAGATTTTTCTTAATCTGAGGCAGCTCAATGGAAGATTCATCAATAACGTCACGACTTGGTTGGTATTTTGTCGGATGGTAATTTGCAACCTCAACTAACTCAAAACTTGGACAGGCCTTAATTTTGGTACAATAACTATCACTCACACAAATCTGAGGATCAATCTTAACCTTAGTCCCGTAAGCATCAAAGGTTTGCGAAAGACCTGGGCAACCAGTCATCTCAACACATTCCCTACAATCCTCACAGGCCAAGGTATTTATTTGGTAAAAGCTTTTCTTCTTTTCAACGGCACCAGAGGAGAAAAACTTTCTATCATGGGCCTTTTTCTTTCCATGAAAAGTCAGTCCACATTCCTTATTAGAGACAATAACCTTTACTCCAGGCTTTTTAACATAATCAAGTAAGAGGTTTTTATAAAAATATCTATCCGATGGATTCACTTCAATCACGTCACTGGCCTGCATACTACGGGCAATATCTAACATACTTTGACGAGGTCTATCGCTTCCTTCTACGTCAACTCCCGATCTTGGAGTCATCTGATGGCCAGTCATGGCCGTATTGTCATTATCTAAAAGGATATAAGTTATATTGTGTCCCATCTGAACTGAGTTTGAAATACTCGTCATTCCAGAGTGGAAAAAAGTTGAATCCCCCATTAAGACAACTGAAGGGTTACTCGAAAAAATATCAGTCCCACTTCCCATGGCACCACCTTGTCCCATAGCAGACAAGTCATGCATTTCTTTAAAAGGTTCTAAGAAAGAAAGTGAATAACATCCCACATCTCCGTGGCTTATGAGATTGATATCATTCTCATCTTTTAGGATTTTTCTCATCTCTTTTAAAAGAGATAAAGTCTCCCGGTGTGGACATCCTGGACAAAAAGTAGGTAGTCTCTTTGGTAGTTCTAAGTCAAATTTCCAATAAGGAGCACCTTGCTCCGAAGTTATATTGCAACCTTTGTTTTCTTTACCCCAATTGATTTTATCTAGGATTCTATTAATTTTTTTATAGATAATTTCGTAATCGAGTCCACCATGGGCCGGAAATCCTTCTTCATCGGAAAATTTCTTACCGTAAACCTCTATTGGTTTTGAAATCCTTAATAGAAAATCCCTTATTTCAGTCTCAAGAAAACTTCTCTTCTCTTCAACCACGATGAGCATCTTTTTACTTGCCACAAATGAACCAAGTGATTTTTCATTCAAAGGAAAACTTGTTCCGGCCTTATAAAGGGGAAAATGTTCAATAAGTTTTGTCTCTTCCAGCACTTGCTTTAAAACTTCAGCCGTAGCACCAGAGGAGATAAAGCCTATTTCATAATCAGGTCCATAAACTTTATCCAAGTTCAATTCTTCTATGACCTTAATAACTTTAGGAAACCTAAGATTTATCATTTCAATATCAGCATTCAAAGAATTAGGAGGAACCATCACATTGCGAGAAAGATCAAAAGTTGATGGGTCAAGGTTCACTAATTCTTGGGAGACTTCTTTTTCTGCTTTTATTTCAACTCGTCCCCCTCCTTCGGCCATAAAGGTCGTAAGCAGAACACCAAAATAAACAGAAGATTTTCTCGAACCTTGAAGTGCTTTCTCAAGCCAGTCTTTTAACTCTTGGGGAGTGGA
>CAYGUN010000352.1:0-2383 GCA_964353025.1 uncultured Bacteriovoracaceae bacterium | reverse complement strand
TCATCCATTGGGTCACCATCATCGTTCGCAAAATCGTAACCATACATATCATCTACATATCCATTACCATCATCATCAATACCGTTACCAGCGATCTCGCCTGGGTTAACCCAAATATTATCAACTAGGTCAGGGTGAGTATAATCAACACCTGTATCAATTACAGCGATAACAATCTCATGACTTCCTTTAGTTACTTCCCAAGCATTAAGAGCGTTAACATCTACACCTTTAGTTTTAGTATTATGAAGGCCCCAAAGCTCTGAGAAAAACTCATCTGTTGGTTGAGAATATTGAAGGTAGTAATTAAGGTACTCATCTTGAGCATCTGTGTGAGGTGCTAGTGTATAAAGAAAGTTAGGCTCAACATAAGCAATATCATTTAAACTTGCAGCATCAGAAGAAATTGTATTTGCAATTCTTTGGTAGTCTGATTGATTTCTAGCTTTAATAAGTCCTGTTGCTAAGACAGTTGTCTTCATATCTCTAACCAGAGATTGACCTTGTCTTGCATAGAAGTCTTGAGCATGTTGATGTGACTTAAAAACAACAACATATTCATTAGGAACCACTTCTTGTGCATACTGCGCAAAAGTGGACATTGATAGTACGAGCATACTTAAACTCATCCAAAAGATTTTCACACTGGCCTCCTTACCTAACCATTATTTTAATGGAGATAATCATTGCGATTTAATATTGGAGTGTAAAGCTCGGAATGACGCGAGTAAGAAGATGTAAGTTTTACAGGACGACACGCGTTTAATTGAAGCATCGCAAGAAAACTAGCTCACAAATAACTGAGAGCGCGGCTGAATGCCACTTACGAAGTTTATTAAAGCAATATTTTGCTTAGCTTCATTAATATTTTCAAGACAACTGTTTTGTAGTTTGGTGATTTCAACTTCCTTGACCTTACCTTCAGTGTTGGTGATTTTAATTATTTGCCCCAGTTTTAAAGCATTGTTTTTCACTGAAATCGCAAGAAAGTTTTTCTTATCCACGTCAATAACTTCACCAATATAAGATTCTCCACGACCTTGTAGGCGGTGATTTTTAAGCTTAGGAAAAAGCACATCACTTTTATTCACCCGATAATAACCTTTCATCACAGCTCGGCCATAAAGCTCTTTAAACTCTTGGGCCTTTGGAAGTGAAAAGCTTGCATTCATTTCAACTAATTTTTCAATCAATCTAAAATCACAATCCCTTAGATCAACTCTTAAATGAGTCAGACTCATCTGTTCCAATTCATCTAAATGTTCCATCAAAAATTGATCTCTAATATTAAACATAAAAGTGCCATGCTTGTTTTCAACTAAAGGAAAACCTTTATGAGGTGACTCTTCACTGGAGCCCATTGCTTCAATGAAATCATCATTTTGCTTTGGAGTAAGAGGAGAAAGAAGATTTCTCGGAGTATAGAAGACCAGAATCTTTCCAAGTCCTAATAATTCGAGGTCAACTGCAAGTTCTTGTACATAACTGCGAATAGTCTCTTTTGGAAGCTCTGGAGAGATGACAAGACGATCAAGTCTATCCCCTATTAAGTTTTTCCAAGTTTTAAGTGCGACTAAATTATGGTTTCCTGTTTCACAAATATATTGAATTTTTTGAGAAAGATTTTCTAAGCAGTACTGAAGAGCACCAGGGTCTTGGACTCTTAAAACATCTACATTTTCTAAGTTGATTTCTCTAAGATTTAAAACATGCTCATCAAAGCGAGACTCTGTCATCAGTACATCCCACTCTAGAGTTGTTCGCATCCCCCAGCTTTTGGCCAAGTTCAAAATTTGATTAGTTGATTCGATATCTAGTTTGCCTAAACGAGAAAGATCTTTCGAACACACTACTACTTCTGAGATATTTAGCTCTCGTAATAGCTCTAGCTGTTTAATGTCATCACAATAAGTTACTAACTTCATTTGTTTTCTTTCTCACTATATTTTGAACTTGTGCCCCTACTACGTAGGGAAGTTTAACCACTGTGGTAGGTCTGGTTTTTTCCACTTCACTATTTTTAAGATCGTAAATTTTAGCAAACTCAATTTTCTGAGGAGCTCCTGCAAAAGGCAATAGCTCTAGCTCATCTTGCGGTTTAAAGGCCTTGCGAACTTGTATTAAAATATGCTTACCTTCCACTACTTCAACAACTTCTCCGGCGGAAACAAAGTCTTGAAAAGAAGCGCTTTCTCTTTCATCAAAAATAGAGTCAGCTCCCGCCTCATTAACTAATGAAGCTTCAGTATAAGCACGGTGAGAGAATTTATTCATCTCACTCTCCCAGTTTTTTAAATTCTTACTATAGAGATTTTTATTCTCGCTATAGTAATCCAGGGCCTCGCGATAAACTTTTGAAATCGTGCCTGCATAAAGAGAACTC
>CAYGUN010000351.1:0-2393 GCA_964353025.1 uncultured Bacteriovoracaceae bacterium | reverse complement strand
AGAAATACGCTCGATGGTTAATTTTTACACCACCATTGTGGTGGGGCAGTTTAAATAAGTTTTATTTTTCTAATTTGGTATTGATTTTTAATATGAACAAAAGCGAAACTTTCAGAAATACCTATTGTCGTCAGTAATAAAGCTAAAAATAAAATTCTCATTTCTCCTCCAATTGATTCCCCATTCTTCAATTGCAGCAAGAAAGCGTCCACAATTAAAATGACACACTGGATCTAAACAAGTCTTGCTTTAAAAAGAGTAGATGTAAGAAAAAAAATGAGATTTATTAAGAAATTTTAACAATTTGGCCATTGTCAGTAAGCACAAAAAGAGTTTGAATATGGATATCAGGTATTAGAAAAACTTATCCAATTTTTAAATAGAACTAATACAACTGGTCCAAGGAGAGGATTTATGAGAGTTTTTTACACGGCATTTGTGTTCATTTTATTATCTAGTCAGGCCTTCGCTTCTCTCAGATTCGGGGCCTACAATATAAGAAATTACGGAAGCATTACCACAAATCCCCAACAACAAACAGATAGATACTTGTTAGCAAATATTCTGGCTGAATTAAATTATGACTTTTTCTCTGTTGAAGAGATAAATGATAAAGCGGATTTTACTAATCTTATTCATAGCTACTTTCCTCAATATGAAGTGGTCCTTTCTAAGTGTGGAGGCTCTCACGCTCAGCATTTAGGTTTTGTTTATAATAAAAATAAATTTAGACTTATCTTTGAACACGAAGAACTTGCTTTAACAGTAACTAGACCCAACCAAGTTCCGGCTTGTAAAGGTGGTTCAAGACCTGCAATGATGGGACAATTTATTGAACTTTCCACTGGACAAAAGTTTCTCGCTATCGCTCTCCATCTTAAGGCCGGCGGCACACAAAGCAGTATTGATAAAAGATATTTTCAATTTCAAACACTCTCCAATCTACTACAAAGTTATAATGGACAGTATGGGCCATATGTTATTATGGGAGACCTTAATACAACTGAGTATAATAAAGGAGAACATAATTATTACCATCAATTATTTAAGCAATTTGTGTATGGCCATGGCCTAACAGATCTTTCTGAGAAGATTGGTTGCACGAGTTATTGGTGGGGCGGAGTTGATGATGGTTATGAGTATCCCTCACTGCTTGACCATGTCCTCATGAGTAATGACCTAGTTAATACCTTTGGTAGGGACTACGACTCATACACAACCGCTCATTGCTACGTTGCTGGTTGTTATCCTGCTACTAAGCAGTTTTTAGGCAGTACCTACTCTGGAGTGAGCGACCACTGCCCTATTCTGACTGAGTTTTAGAAAGAGTTTCTCAAAACTGGTTTTATCGTTTATTCTTTTAGCATGAAGTATTTGTCCTTTGATATAGAGGCCACTGGCCTCTATGAACATTGCCATACCATTGAATTTGCCTGTATCCCCTTTGATACAGAAACTCACACGTTTAATGAAGATCTCAAATTAGATTTCTTAGTCAAATGCCCTTCTTTTGAAGAGCTAAAACCAAACTTAGATAAATGGGTGATTGAACACAATAAAGAACTCATTGATAAGGCCCATAAAGATGGTCTTACTCTGCCACAATTTAGAAGCAAAATGATTGCTTATGTTGAAGACATCAAAGTGAAAGATTATTTCGATAATCAAAGAATTGTCCTGTTTGGAAAATCAATGAACTCAATTGATATTCCTTTTTTAAGTCGAGATTTAGGCTGGGACTTTATGCGCACGAAGTTTCACCACCGGACACTTGACTTAACTAGTATCTGTAAATCTTTTGTTGATTTAGGGCTCCTACCAGCTGATTCTGATTCAGGTTCTGTTTTAATGGATTATTTTGGCATGGGAGAAGTTGCTCACACGGCTTTAGAAGATGCCCGCAACACGGCCATCCTTTATTTGAAGCTACTTAAAAAGTTTGCTCACCTGCAAACGATAATTGAAAAAGATTTCTAGCGCTTGGCCAAACGACTTTGCGTAAAATACTTGGTTGGATTACGAGGCTTACCCTTGTGACGGACTTCAAAGTGTAAATGCGGACCCGTTGAACGACCACTTTGCCCCATCTTCGCCACAGCTTGCCCTCTGACGACTCTCTCACCTTTGCTTACTAGATTATCAGAGTTATGGGCATAAACAGTCTTCATATTTCTTCCATGGGCCACAATCACAATTCGACCATAGCCTCTCATCCTACCAGCAAAGATAACTCTTCCATCATCAGCGGCCACAATAGTTGTTCCACTCACTCCTGGAATATCGATTCCTTGATGAGGTCGCCCCCATCTTTTACCAAAGCCAGAACTCACCTTACGAATGGCGGGAACGGGCCACGAGAGCTCTCCATTCCAAAAACCCATTGTCGTCTCTTC
>CAYGUN010000350.1:0-2414 GCA_964353025.1 uncultured Bacteriovoracaceae bacterium | reverse complement strand
TAGAAAACGAAAAGAAAATTGCAGAAAAAGAACCTTTAGTTACCAAAATATTTCCTATAAGTTTTGCAACACTTTCAGATATTGAAACAATCTTGAAAGATTATTTAACAGCGGAGAGAGGGAAAATTACTAAAGATGAGAGAACAAATTCTTTGATTGTTAAGGACACTGTTGAAATTATTGAGAAGATGAAAAAAATTGTGGAAACTCTTGATACACAAACACCTCAGATTTTAATTGAAGCCAAGATTGTTGAAGCCTCTGAGTCTTATTCAAAAAGAATTGGACTTGAAAATGGATTAACTTTTGGTTATGACCCAGTTTCACCTATTCAAACTTCAGAAGGTCCTGGGTTCTCGTTTAGTACAGCAACTTCCCCTGATTCAGCGAATTTTATGGGAGTTTCAATTGCGGTTTTTAGAAGACTTAACAATCTTAATTTTAGTTTGCAGTTAATGGAAAATGAGTCAAAGGGTAGAATTATTTCAAGCCCTAAAATTATTACTCAGAACAAAAAGAAAGCAACAATTAAAAGTACTGAGCAAACCAGTTACCGTGTTGCCAATGCTCAAACAACAGGAACTGCTACTACTGCAACAAATGGTCTTGCTGTAAACTTTGAACAAATCACGGCTGATCTTGCATTAGATGTAACTCCACAAGTAACCAATGAAGGTTCAATCAGCTTAGAGGTAAGTTTGTCTAAGGCTGGTTTTGGAACGGCTCCATTTCCAGATGGCCCTCCTGATAAGACAACTAGGGATATTAAAACAAACGTACTAGTTGATAATGGTTCAACAATTGTCATTGGTGGTCTTTATAAAACAGAGAAACTTGAGTCAGAATCAGGAGTTCCTTTTTTAAAAGACTTACCTTTGCTGGGATGGCTTTTTAGAAGTCCTTTTAATAATGCAATGTCTAGAAGTGAGTTAATCATTTTCTTAACCCCTAGAATTATTAATCAGGAAGAAGCAGGGCTTGTTGATAGGTCTTCGATTATAGACTCATAGAAATAGGAAGTTCATGGGTAAAAAGAAATCATCACTTTTGGTAAAATATTTAAATATATATCGCCAAAAGCCTAAGTCTAGAGTTTTTGCTCCGTTGGCTGAGTCTTATAGAAAGCTGGGTATGTTAGATGAGGCCCTTAAAATTTTAGCTGATGGCTTAACTCATAATCCACATTACACTTTAGGGCATTTAGTTTTGGCCAATTGTTATTACGACCAAAAGAAGTATCAAAAATCCTTTGAAACTTTAATCCCATTTGTAGAAGAAAATATTGAAAATATTAGTCTTCAAAAACTTTTTGCCAATACTTGTTTAAAAGTAGGGAAGTTGGATGAGGCTCTACAAACTTTTAAGTACATAATGTTTCTAAATCCCAAGGACCAGGATGTTATTAGAAAAGTTAAAGCCCTCGAAGATGATTTAAGAGTCAGTGAGCCTACAAGAGAAGATGATATAAGCTATAAAGAGCTTTACCCTGACGATTGGGTTGAAGTGAGCTTTCCAAATAAGCATAGTGAGCAAGAAGCTGCTGAAGATGGAAGAGAAGAAAATTTTACTAGTTCATCAGACTCGCAAGAGGATGAAGATGACCAGTGGTCTATTGAAAAAAGTAGGGTTTCTGAAGTATTTAGAGGTAAAGAAGAGGTCATTAAATCTTCTGTCGAATCTGAAAAAAGTTCTAAAAATAAGCCAGTAGAAGCTAGGCCAATAAGACCAGCCCCAGTTATTACTCATACTTTGGTGGATCTTTATTGTGCACAGGAGCATTTTGGCAAGGCCCGTGAAATATTAGAAAAGATACTAGAACTTAACCCAGATGATGAGAAATCTCTTAGAAAATTGCAAGAAATAGACTCCCTTCAAAACCGGAATAACTATGAAGAAGCAGAGCATGAAAAGCTTTTAAACTATATTGAGAGTAAGGTTAAAAACAAAGACCCTCAATACCAAAAAATATCTGAAAAATTCTCAACTTTTTTGAATGCTTTACGAGCAAAGGCATCTGCGATATAAATCCCAAATGGGTAAACACTGCATTATAAATGGACCAAACTTAAATTTCTTGGGAATGAGAGAGCCTCATATTTATGGAGAGCTGTCTCTTGATAAAATACAACATTATACTCAAAATATTTTAAAGCAACGCAATATAGATTCTGATTGGTTCCAATCAAACTTAGAAGGTGAAATAATCAATCAAATTCAAGCCTGTTATAAATCTGATTACACTTCATTGGTTATTAATCCGGGAGGCTATTCACATACAAGCGTAGCTATTCTAGATGCCTTAAAGTTAATTAAAATACCAGTTATTGAGGTTCACTTAAGCAATGTGTATGCTAGAGAAGACTTTAGAAAGCAATTATTGACTGCCCAAGCGGCCACTATGATAATGAGTGGAC
>CAYGUN010000349.1:0-2444 GCA_964353025.1 uncultured Bacteriovoracaceae bacterium | reverse complement strand
GAAATCTAAAATTATCATTTTTGAAGCAAAGGATGGTTTTAAAAAAGGAACGAAAACAGAAGTCTTTATAGAAGCTATTAAAAATAAAAGAATAGGCCTTATCAGTTTCAAGGAAAAGGATAAAAAAGGGTTTACTAAAATTAAAAAAGGCGACAAGGAAATAGACCCAGGTGAGCTCTACCTAGTTTGGACAGGATTCAAAGAAGGGGATAAAAACTCCGAGACCCAAAAAGAGCTGCAATGGCCATATCAGATGAAATCAATAAATGTAAAAATGAAATAATTTATTCAGATTGATTTAAAACCCACTGGTTTAAAATATCATAAAGAATATCAAGACCATCTAAAAATGGGGCTGGTCCTGGTTGCAAAAAAATTTCCGGTTCAAGCTCATAGATTTGATTATTCTTAACCGCTTTAATTTTTGCCCAACCATCTCGTTTAAAAAAGCTCTCTTTTTTGACTTTCTTCCCACACCAACAGGCCAAGATAATATCAGGGTTGTGCTTTATGACTTCCTCACTAGAGAGAAATCTCTCACGGGCCAAAACTCCACGAGAGCGATCTTTGAAAATATCGACTCCTCCACAGAACTCAATACATTCACTTACCCACTTTATCCCACTGATCATGGGTTCATCCCATTCCTCAAAATAAACTTTAGGTTGAATTTTAAACTTAGCAGAAAGCTCACTTATACTTTGAATTTTTGCCTTCATCTTCTCTACTAGTTCTTCACCTTCAGCCGGTTTTCCCACCATAGAACATAGAGTGAAAATATAGCTTAAAATTTCCTGAGTGCTTCTTTGGTTGGTGATATAAACATTCATGCCTCTCTCAATGAGCTCTCTTGCAATGTCCTTCTGGATATCAGAGAAACCAATGACTAAATCAGGCTTCATCCCTACAATCTCATCAATTTTAGAGGAGGTGAATGCAGAGACTTTGGGCTTACTCATGGCCTCCTTAGGACGCTTCACGAAAATTGACACTCCACTGACAATATCTTGCAAACCAATTGCATAAAGTGTCTCGACCGATTCTTCAGTAAGACATATAATATTCCGAGGAAGACTATAAGGTAGTTGCATAGAAACTCACTCTCTTTAAAGGGATATCATGAAATACATTTTGTTCTTATTTTTTATATCTTACAGCTATCTGGTCCACAGTTCAAATAAAGGGGATGAGCTAGCTGATTTTGGTGCCCAATCTTTTAATCACCAAGGTCAAAAATACCTTGCTCTAACTCTTAAAAACCATGATGAGTGGCATACTTACTGGAAAAACCCAGGGGATGCGGGTCTTCCTTTTCAGGCCATATTTACCAATGGTTCAACCCCTATTTCTTTAGAAGAAATAGATTGGCCACTACCACACAAATATGTGGCAGAAGGTGATGTCCTCTCTTACGGATATCAAGGGACTCACACTTTTTTCTACAAAGTAGATAATAATACTAATTACCAAAATTTCTCCATCAAAGGTAACTGGCTTATCTGCAAAGAAATATGCATTCCAGGAGAAAGAGTCCTAACTGGTAAATTTAATAATGGCCTGTATTCATCACTCACTGGTAATGAAATTCAATTATCTGACTCTCAACTTAAAGAAGCCTTTGAGGCCATTCCTCAGGAGATTGAAAAACCTGCCAAACTGGAACTTCAATTAGCAAAAGATCCAAGTAAAGATGGCCTGTATCTTTACTACAAATACAAAGGTCCTCAAATTGGAGATTATGATGCTCATATGAGTTTTCTCACTCCATATCCAGCTATCCCACTCGGCTTCAAGCGTGAAAAATTATTCATCGATAGTGATGGAAGTTTAGTCGGATACCATATTGTTGACTGGGATGGTGATTTTCAAGAACCAGAGATACCACTACCCCCAAATGGCATTTTTGAAAAACCAATTGTTGCTCAATTTCTTATTAATGAACCTGCAATAGGAAAAATAAATTCATTCAAATATACTTTTCATAGATTTGAAACTATTACATTATCAAACTTCATTCCAACTGCAAATAGTTTCAAAGAAGTATCCTTCGGAGAAATTATAACGAATGACTCCGGCTCATCAAACTCTCTTTTTCTTATTTTGCTTTTTGCCTTTCTAGGTGGCTTGATTTTAAATCTTATGCCTTGTGTACTACCTGTCATCTCATTAAAACTTTTTGGACTCATTGTTCATAGCGATTGCCCTCGTGATAAAATCATTAAACATAATCTCGCCTACACTGGTGGAGTTATTACTACCTTCTGGGCCTTTGCTGCTATTATTTTATCCATTAAGGCCACTGGTGAAGAAGTCGGCTGGGGTTTTCAACTTCAATCCCCTTTGTTTGTCCTGTGCATGCTTTTATTCCTTTTTATCCTTGCACTCAATTTATTTGGGTTATTTGAATTTGTAACTCCTGGTGGAAAAGTTATTGGCAATACTCA
>CAYGUN010000348.1:0-2452 GCA_964353025.1 uncultured Bacteriovoracaceae bacterium | reverse complement strand
CAACTTTTTCACAATTAAGGGCACTCACTTTATCCTTCACCACAAAACAATCTTTAGGGTAGATAAAAATACCATCATCATTTAAATTCTTGGTTATATTAAATTTGGCCAGAGCATAATCTTTGGGATCATCATAGCGCTCACTATGGCTTTTACTAATATTTAAAACGCAAGCTACTTTAGGAGCAAACTCACTAATACTCTCAAGTTGAAAGCTTGAAAGCTCGACTACGGCAAAATCATATTCTATTTTATCCAGAGGCATGAGAGACAAGGCAATTCCGATATTGCCTCCAAGATAAGTTTTTTTTCCACAAAGTTCAAGGGCCTTTTGAAGTAGCGTGCACGTTGTGGTTTTACCGTTAGTTCCAGTCACACCAATAATAGGTGTTTTAATATAGCGAGAAGCAAATTCAATCTCTGAAATAATCCTCACTCCGGCCATTTTGAAATGCTCAACCAATGCCGTCTCTGGAGCAATGCCGGGGCTTAAGATAAGTTCATCTATTTGTAAGTCATAGGCCTCATCTTGTTCGACGAGGTATCTTCTCTCTAAAAGCTCAAGAATATCAGCGTAATGAGTCCAAGTAGGAGCAGCGTCCTGATTAATAGCATAAACCTCTATTTGCTTACTCACAGCAAGCTTTAGGGCAGCAATTCCTGAAACTCCCATTCCTAAAATACCAATGGCCATGAATCCTCTTTCATCCTTTAAATTTCTTTGCTAGATATCTTTATGGACTTTGTGCAAAGACTACAATCAGTTCGAAATTTTCTCAAAAAATACCACTATTTGTGGGAAATGGAAATAATAGAGCGCTACCCTAATAAACTTAATGACAAGGTTCTTGAATGGGCCAAAGAGCTTGAATCCTTAAATACAGATGAGCTCCTTCTCTTTGAGAATAACTTAGAACTCAAAAATGTTTCAACTGAGTTCGCTGAATTCATAGAAGAGATTAAAAGACTGACAAGCTTTGAGAAAAAAGAATACGACTTACCTTATAAAAAAATGCCCCTAAAGGTTACTAAAAAAAAGCATCATGAATTGCAATACATACAAGAATTTCTGAAAGATAAAAAATTTAAAGAAGCCCTGGATTTCGCAGGGGGTATGGGACATCTCAGTGAAATGCTTCATGATGAGTTTCATATCCCATCAACCTGTATTGATTTTGACCAGCAGCTTATTACCAGTGGTAAGAAAAGAGTAAAGGGTAAAAATATCAATTTTCTTCATCAAGATATTTCACAAACTCTCAACTTGAAAGTGCATGATGAGACATTATGTTTGGGCCTTCACTCTTGTGGACCACTTAGTAATTATGTGATGGATTTTTTTCACCAGTCTCAAGCAGGAAGTCTACTTAATTTTGGTTGCTGCTATCATAAGCTCACCACTGAATTTAACCTAAGTTTGGCTTCACAAGACGATCCCCTGCCTTTAACTAATCATGCACTTAATCTCGCTGCCCGCTCTAATGCTGTGATAAAAGAAGATGATTTAGAGTTTCGCTGGAAGGTTAAGAGCTACCGCTATGCTCTGCATATGTTTATGATAGACAATAATCTATGTAATCATTTTGTAACCCTTGGAAATGCTCACCCTACTGATTATGAAAAAACTTTCGCAGAGTACACCAAAGAACAGCTGGTGAAAGTTTCAATAACTTGTCTTTTCTCTGATGAACAACTTAATAACTATTTCCAAGAAAAACTAACCGCAGTTAAAACCTATTTTTATGCAGGTCTTACCCGTATGAATTTAGGTCGACTGATTGAAGTCTATATTATTTTAGATAGGGCCCAATACCTTAAAGAGTTGGGATGCGAAGTTCATGTCTATGACTTTTTTGAGAAGTCACTCTCTCCTCGAAATCTTGGTCTCTTTGCTATAAAATTATAGGAAAGTTAGTCATAGTGGTCCCTTTAAAATTAAACTCTTGCTTTACCCGCACAAGGGTTAACTAACTGAAACTACAATTTGTAATATTAAAGAGAATCTTTACTTGGGCCAATTTTTTATTTCATATATTTAGATCTTGTAAAGAGTACAAAGAAGCTAAGTAAGTAGGGCGTGTCTTCAATTGCTGATTTGTCATCAGAACCAATCTCAGTTAGCTGTGAAATTTCGAACTAGAAAAATAAGACTTTAAGTTTCATTCCGATAGTAGCCGAGTTAGAAATGCCTCGGCTTTTTTATCCAACTGGAATAATAAAGAACTTATTTCAAGCAGACTTCTTTTTCTTCCTAACCGCTTCTGATAAATAGAGCTTAATTAAAGCTTGGTAAGGAACATCATCTTGAGAGCCTAGTGCTTTGATTTCATTTAAAAGTGAAGTTGGTAATCGAATAGAAACAACCTGGGTAGGAGGAATTTTAGGAATACTTAACCCTAAATCTTCAAATGCAAGAGGACTGGCTTCATCTATGATAGAAGTCGTATCAAGT
>CAYGUN010000347.1:0-2459 GCA_964353025.1 uncultured Bacteriovoracaceae bacterium | reverse complement strand
TGGGCCTTAGTAAACATAAAATCTCCTTTTATTAGGTAGTTAAACGTATCATGGGATTGAAAATATTGGCAAAAAATCATGTTTTTGTTGCTTTGGGCCATAGAGTTGAGGTAGTCTTGCCCCAATGAAATTTCCAGGCAGACGAAAGACAAAACATTATTTTCCCGTGGGAGAAAAGGGCCGTGAACCTTTAACTAGTGATATCGACAGTTCTGATGTCTATATTGTGGGTATCACCCAAACCATGGTGGATATTGAAATTAGTGTTGATACTGACTTTTTTGAAAAAGAGGGCCTAGAAAAAGGTGGTTCAGTTATTATTGAAGACGCCAGAGCAGATGAGTTCTACCACTATTATAAAAATCAAGACGCTATTATCGGTGAGTTTCCAGGTGGCAGCATTGCCAATACTCTACACAACTTTGCTATTTTATCTGATAACCCTTGTATTGCCCTAGGTGCTATTAATCAAAATATCTCAGTAGGTGATTATGCTTATCACTATATTTCTAAGACCAGCTCAAAAGTTGATTTATCCTTTCTTATGCCCTCACAAAAGCCCATGGGGCGCGCTCTCACTTTTGTGGATAAAAACGATGGGCAGCGCACCTTTGCTATTAGCAAGGGCTGTATGGATGAATTAACGGTGGAGCATATTCCTTCTACCGTGATTGAAAAATCAGCCGCCTTAGTTTTATCGGCCTATCTTTTCCGAGATGAGAATGCTCCTATTTTTCATGCGGCCATTAAAGCTTGTGAGGAAGCAAAAAAAGCAGATGTCCCAGTGATTCTCTCTCTTGGTACCAGTCAAATTGTGACTCAAAGAAGAGAGTTCCTATTTGAGCTATGCTCTCAATACGTAAGTGTGCTTGCTATGAATGATGATGAGGCGCGGGCCTTAACAGGGCGTGATGATATTTTGCTTGCTGGAGAGATGATTTTAGAGTTTGTGGACATGGCCTTTATTACGGTTGGCGCAAAAGGACTGTATCTTTGTGCTCACGTTGATGAGGAAAATGCCAGAGAGACTAAAGATCCCCTGCATACGAAATCGATTGTTGAGTACAACCGCTATGAGTACTCCAGAGCAATGAAGAAACAAGAGTGTAATGGAGCTATTAAAATCTATACGCATATTAATCCCTTCCTAGGGGGACCTATGGCCATTAAAAATACCAATGGGGCAGGGGATGCAGCTCTTTCTGCTCTTTTGCATGATATGGCTGCAAATAAGTACCACCGCAAAATGGTTCCTAATTCTCCTAAGCATTCATGTGAGTTTTTGACTTATTCATCGCTATCTCAAATAAGTAAGTACGCTAACAGAGTAAGTTATGAAGTTCTTATTCAAAATTCTCCTCGTTTAAGAAGAGGTTTGCCTCAGAAAGAAGATGTGCTAGAAGAAGCTTACTGGGAGAAGTAAATGCATCTGGCGACCAAAGAGGCCTATGTTAATGAGTATAAAGGTAATTTATACGAATACCTTGTGGCGAGTTTTCTAGCAGAGGAGTTTGAGTTAACCTCGATTTTTAATAGTAATATTTCACCTAATTTCAGACAAAAACTTATTGATTATGAGACGCAGCTAAGAAAATACGCTCCTGCTGTGCTGGCCACACTCCCTGAGATAGCAAAATCACTGGCAAAAAAAATCTCCATCGAAATTGATGACAAAATAGAAAATATATTTCTTATTGGAAAGATTGCAGCGGGCTCTCACGACAAAAGATGGGCCGAAGCCGATCTTGTTTTGGTAGGTCGAAAGCAATATCCCATTAGTGTGAAGCTTTCTAAACAAAATGCTTTCGTTAATACAAAGAGCGCAGGGTTTAAAAGCTTTTTCTCTCAATATTTTGGTAATGATGAAATTCAAGGAGAGGTTAATAATAAAGTTGATTATTTGTTTTCGAAGTTCTCCCAAGAGATACATGAACAGATGGATATAGAGTATTTTGGTGATTTTAAACAATGGGTTGCAAATGGCCAGCCTGAGTTGCCTGGACAATTAGCAGCGGACTTAAAACCTATTCTACATCATTACTATCATGAACTGGCGGTTTTGACTCATGAGGGACTTTCATCTCTTTTATTAAAAGATAACCAGTCTTTTTGTAAAAGTTTGATGCCATTAATAGGCCATGGTGATGAACAAATTATTCAACTCACTTCTTTCTATCAATTGAAAGACGAACAGATGCAATTGTCTCACCATCAAATGGAATCTTACCCAAATTTAGAAGATATGACCGAGAAAGTGGTTTTGCTACCTCCCAAAAAAAATACGGGGAATTTTGAAATTGGGTTAGGCCGAATTCTTTTACAAATTAGAGTTAAGCCCATGAATAAGTTTACAAGCCCTTCGTATAAATTAAATTGTTCTGTGAAGCATTTAGATTAAGAAACTTTTAAACTGCCCCACCACAATGGTGGTGTAAAAATTAACCATCGAGCGTATTTCT
>CAYGUN010000346.1:0-2475 GCA_964353025.1 uncultured Bacteriovoracaceae bacterium | reverse complement strand
TAGAGTGCCTCTTTAAGGACGATCTTACTTTAGAGGAAGTTAACAATTTTACTCAACTACTTAAAGAGAAAATATCTTTCTAACTAGTGCCTTTTTTCCGTTAAGGCTTTATAATTAAAAGAAAATCCAAGGAAAATAATATGAAGTCTTTTATTTTATCTCTTTTAGTTTTACTCCCTACTTTTGCACTGGCCCAATCTGATAATATTGTTGCCACTGTCAATGGGACCAAAATATCACTAGAAGAATTAAAAGCTTATTACAAACAAAACTTACTTTCTATATCTGGGCGTAAGGTAACACTTGAGTCAAGTTTAGATGAACTTATCAATAGAGAACTTGGTGTAAATCTTGCTAAGAAAAATGAGATAATAAAGGATCCTGCTGTAAGCAGGAAGGTTGATGATCTTTTATTTCATGCTCAAATTTCAAAAGACTTAGAAAGTAAATTGCTTAAAATTGCAGCTACCATATCTGATGATGACGTTAAAGAGTATTACAAAGAAAATAAGGAATACAGAACAAGCCATATTTTAATTAGACTTAGGGCCATCCCAAGTCCAGATGATGTCAAAAAGGCCTTTCAACAAATGGTACTTATGGCAAACGAGATTAAAAGTAATGGTGATAAATTTGAAGAGCTTGCCAGTAAATACTCTCAATCTAGCAGTGCTTATAATTCAGGTGATTTAGGATTTCATCCTCCTAATGGATATGTACCAGAATTTTATGAAGCTATAAAAGGGAAGAAAGTTGGGCAAGTTGTTGGCCCAATAAGAACACAATATGGGGTCCATATAATTAAAATAACTGATATCAAGCCTTATGAAAAAATAAACAAAGACGTTTACAAAAAAATTATTCATGACCAAAAGCGTGATAAAATTATGGACGAGTATTTTAGCAGCTTGAGAAAAGATGCTAACATCAAAATTAATAAGCAATTTTTAAAATAATTGTGTATAACTAGCTCATGAAGTTAGTTATCGTATTTCTCCTTTTCTCGCTTGTCTCCCATTCTAAATTATTGGACAAAATTTCAGGTGTAATAAATGACAAAGTCATTACCCTTTCTGAAATTAAACAAATTCAAAAAACGATTCGGGCCAGAAAAGAAATTTCACCTCTTATTTATGATAAAAAAGAATTTGATCTTAGTGATATTCTAGAACGTGTTTTTTATAATTACGTTATCCGCGATAAACTAAGCGCAATTGGCTACGTTGTTTCAGATGATAGCGTCGAAGGCCGAATTCAAATGACAGAGCAAAGACTCGGTCTTTCAAGAGATGATTTGATGAAATATCTCAGAACTGAAAATTTGAGCTTTTCAGAATATTTTGAAATTATTCGAGAAACGATGGAATTTAATATATTTACTTCACGTGTTATATCACCTCTAGTTTCTATTACAGAGCAAGAGATAAAAAATACATTTTACAAGAGAAATAAAAATAATAAAGCGCTTGGATTTAAATACGATTTAGTCGATTTTTATCTAAATGGTACTGTTGTGCAAAAAAATGATGAAAAAAATCTTCCGGTTATTTTAAAAAATTACCGCCTCACGGGAAATATTCCTGAACTGTATAAAGATATTGAATCTAATTATATTGAGAATATTGCTGAAGAAAATTTAGAAAAAGAACTCTCTTTATTACTTAAAGAAACTGACGAAGGAAGTTTTTCTCAGCCAATTCGTAAAAATGGCCTTGTGCATATCTTTTTTGTTAAAGCTAAAAACTTAAAAGAATCTGAAATTTATTTAAAGGAAAGAGAAAGAATTAAAAATGATCTTTTTCTAGAGCTTTCTAGAAAAGTTAACAAATCTTGGTTTGAGAAAGAAAAAGCCAACTATTTTATTCAGCACCATATTTAATTATGATTTATGTTTCACAAGGGCATGAGAAATCAATTGCCTTAGAAGTATTTATAAAAAGTTTTTTATTGCTGACCCAAAAGCAAGCTGAACAGATAACCCTTGTATGCTTCAAAGAATCTGCTGAAAGCACACTTAAAACATTACATCTTCAATTTAGTTTTACCAATGAATCCATTTTTATTAATTCTTCTGAACTTAAGTGTATCTTTCTTTCAGAGAAATCTACTTCTCCCCAATCAACTTCTTCTTTAAATTACATTTTAAAAAATATTAAGAATGATGATATATTAGTCACTCTGCCAACCAGTAAAGATCAACTCATTTTAAATAATGTAAAGCTTCATGGCCACACAGAGTATTTTAGAGCTTATTTTGATCAACAAGAAATTTGTATGAATTTTCTTTCTACGCAGATGAATATGCTACTACTAACTGATCATATACCTTTGTCGGAAGTATCTTTAAAAATTTCTTCTGATTATATAAAGAAAAAAGTTCATAATTCTCTAGAAGGTTTAAAAAGAATTGGAATTAATATTGATGAAATTATCTTTTCAGGCATAAACCCACATGCTGGTGAAAATGGATTAATG
>CAYGUN010000345.1:0-2479 GCA_964353025.1 uncultured Bacteriovoracaceae bacterium | reverse complement strand
ACAATAGCTTCAAGATCCCCTATTAGCGCTTTGTTGTGGGACTCCATACTTTCATCTCGAGTGTCATTATCTTCTTCTTCTATCGTCGCTGGAACATTATCGTGTGCATGCGTAATGACTTGTAGGTAAGCCTCTTCTTCATTCGCGAATAAGTTTACCGTGGTCTTAATTGGAACAATGCTTTTGTACCCTTTAAGCGTAATCCAAGTCTCAACAAAAAATCGAGCGACGCCATAATCATTGGCGAATGAAAAAGTAATCTTCCCTGTTTCTGGGTTTTTAGTTAAATGATAATAGAGAGTTACATCCATATACTCACAACCTTCTTTGGTAAGAAATGGGTAATTGATTTCAATATAGAAATCCCCTTTCTTATCTCTGGCTGCTTTTCTAATAACAAAATAATCTTCTCCGTGTTCATCGCGGATACATTTCCCATAAGAATCAATAAACTTTCTAAAGAAAGTCTCATAGACCATAAAGGTTATATCGTTTCGATCTACAGTGAAGGTGTCTTTTAAAGCTGTTGAAGAAAGCTCTAAAAAGTCTTGAGCAGTAATGCCTCTTTCATCTATGTTGAACTTCTTTTCGTAAGAACCTTTCATAGTTCCAGCCTGCGAGTTCAAACTTCCAAACAAAATTAAACAAAATACAAATAGTAACCACTTTTTCATATCATTCCCTCGTATTCGTTCTCTCTCAATGCCTGATAAAAATCGTAGACAAAGATTTTAATAACCGACCGGGCGTTCTTGCAAGGGCCCACTGTGTCACTTATTTATTTACAGGTCTAAGAAAAAAAGGTTAAAACTTAGGAACGTAAAAATATCTACACACAACACAAGGCATCAATGGCGAAATTTTGGCTTAGAGCAGAAAACAAGCCTCTTGAAAGAAGAAGAGCACTTTCACCAAGTAATGCTAAAAAGCTTCAAGAACGTGGGCATACTGTATTTGTTGAGAAATCACAGCAGTCCATTTTTGACGATTCAGAATACAAAGAAAATGGATGCAAATTAGTAGCAGAAGGAAGTTGGCCTGAAGCTGATAAAGATTTTTACATATTTGGCTTAAAAGAGCTTCCCCTGGATACCATTCCTATTAAGCATAATCACATTTATTTTGCACACGCTTACAAAAATCAAGATGGCTGGAAAGAACTCCTTGCGAGATTTGTAGAAGGGGGAGGAAAGCTTTTTGATCTAGAATATCTCACCCATGATAACGGAGCGAGAGTAGCTGCTTTTGGTTATTGGGCAGGGTTTGCAGGCGCTGCCATGTCATCACTTATTTATTATTGGAACCTCTCCCCACATGATCATGATTTTGAATGCCCTAGTCATTTTAATAGCTCTAAAGAGTTAATTGACTACGTTCAGTCGAAAGCCGATGGAAAAAACAATATAAATTCCCTTATCATTGGCAGCAATGGCAGAAGTGGAACAGGGGCTTCTGATTTTTTTAACACGCTTGAGATTCAACATGAAGATTGGGACAGAGAACAAACAACAGATGGTGGCCCTTTCAAAAAAATCATGGATTTTGATATCTTTATTAATTGTGTGCTTATGACTTCAAAAAATATTCCTTTTTTAAATAAGGACATTATTAAGCATGATGGGTCTTTAAAAGTGATTGGCGATATAAGTTGCGACCCGACAGGTCCTTATAACTCTTTACCCATTTATTCACGTTGTACCACGTTTGATGATCCCTATATCAATGTCAGGGATGAAAATAATCCTCTCTATTTAATGGCCATTGATAACCTACCTTCACTCCTTCCAAGAGAAAGTAGTGAAGATTATTCTCTTCAATTATTAGAATACCTAGACCAAATCGATAAAAAGAGTACTCCGTGGAAGATGGCCCTTACAACTTTTGAAGAAGCGGTCACAAGGTTATAATGCTTTCAAGAATCTCCATTTTTTTTAAAAATAACCCTGTCTTTTTTATTATTCTGGCAGGCCTTCTTTGGTCATTAGATACACTTTTCAGGCACCCCATTTCAACTGTCATTAAAAATGATGAGTCTATTGTCTTAATGGAGCACCTCATAGGTCTTCTTTTTACTCTTCCTTTTATTCTAGTAAATCATAGAGATAGTTTTCTCAAACTAACAAAAGGAGATTGGTTAAAAGTTCTCTTTTTGGGCTCTTGCGGGTCTTTTATGGCCAATATTTTCTTTACCAAAAGCCTTGGGGCCTTAGGACCTGGGACTTTTGCATTTTTGCAATCCTTTCAACCTTTATTTGTGGCCTATATGGCCCATCAGTTTTTAAAAGAAGAATTTGATGGACTTTACCCTTTATGGGCCATGTGGGTAATAGGTTCATCTATTCTTATAAATATGGTGGACTTCGAAATTGGAAATGCCTTTGCCAATATGACAGAGAATCCTTTAGAGACTCTTATGGCCCTGGCTTCCATGCTCATATGGGGAACTTGTACTGTTGTGGGTAAAAACCTTCTCACAAAG
>CAYGUN010000344.1:0-2487 GCA_964353025.1 uncultured Bacteriovoracaceae bacterium | reverse complement strand
TAAATAGAGTTATAAAGAGTTAATCCGCATAGCAGAATGCTTGAGAAGCCTTTTCATTTTTAATTTCCCGATAGCATTTAAGCTTTGATAAAAAGAGTATTCTAGTCCGTAAGCTGAAACAAGTTCTGAGTCGCACTCGTAACCCCATGATGGTCTCTTTTTACAAAAGGTATGGTGGAAATTAGTCAAATGATGCATCTGTTCATGTAACAAAGTTGAAACTCTTTGCTCAGATGAAAACTTAAAAATTTTTGGGTCCAGATATATTGTATTCTTTTTATCGGGATAGCTGCAGGCCATAAGCCCTGAAGCACACTGCCCATCTGCAATAATAATTTTTTCCGTTTTTTGAATAAGTTCAAAATAAGAATGAGAATATTTCTTAAATTTAGGTGGTAATTTTAGATCTAAGTTTTTAAGCCACAAAAGATCGAACTCAAGCAAAATAAAGAATTTCTCTTCAACTGAGGCGACTTCTAGATGGTTGATAACTTTTGAATGAAATAAATGAGTTTTTCTCGTACTAGAACAAGTTAAAAGAAAACAACTAATAAAAAGAAGAGAGAGTAATTTTACCACACTTCTATCTTCTCATCAGTGTTGTACTCCCGACAAATAAAAAATCAGAGTAATAGTTAATTGAAATTAAATCTTCTTCTGAGTTGTACATATATTCAAAGAAAGTCCCAGGCCCACTTTGAATGAAAAGACTTTGAGAGCGAGAATCTAAATATTTCAACTGCTCATCTCCGCTACCATGGCCTTTGCTATATGGGGCCCCTTCCCTAGATAAAATAATATCAGTCTCTCCAAATAATCCGTCATCTTGATTATAAAAACTAAGATTCATAGAAATGTCGTGAGTCTCTCCTTTGAACTTTCCGTCTTCAATAGCAATCTGTCCTTCAAAATTTCCCACTAGCCTTTCAACCATCGGTGTAATTTTTGTTAAGGCCTTCAGTTGAGATAGGTGAAGGGTTAAATTTTTAAGCGGTTTCTTTTCTAGTCCATCATTTTGTGACTCAGATGTTTTTTTTACTGAAGCTGCTCGATTAGAGACTGACTGTTCGACTCTTTTATACTCTTCAATTGGCTCGTCTTCATCCTCACTTGGTTCTTCTTCTTTAGTAGCTGGTATATCTTGAACACACCCACCTGGAAGAATACCAGAACAGCTTTGTTCATTCCTACTATTTTGAGAAGCATTCATTTTTATTTCTGCCACTTGGGTTAGTTTTTTTATATCTCTCACCACTGAGATTTCTTTTGTCATAAACACGTATTTTCCCAGATAAATACCAAAAAAAAGAATAAGTGAATGAGTTATTACTTTATACATAAGTTTTCCTTTTCTTAGGTCATCAGTTTCATTTCAGTTAACTGTTTTATTTCATCTCTCATTTTAGCAGCATCTTCAAATCTTAATTCTTTTGCTGCAAGTTTCATCTCTTTTTTAAGTTCAAAGATTCTCTTATCTAACATTTCAGAAGTAAAATGTACTTCTCCCATAATCTTTTTAGCAGACTTACTACTTTTCTTAGTCCCTCTTAGAGTTTCAAGTACTCCTCCTGAAACTTTTTTAAGAATTGTTTTAGGCTCAATTCCATGGGCCTTATTATGGGCCACTTGTATTTCACGTCTTCTATCCGTTTCATCAATGGCCGCTTGCATACTCTTGGTTATTTTATAAGCATAGAGAATAACCCTACCCTCAGAATTTCTTGCTGCCCTACCAATTGTTTGAACCAAAGCACGAGTTGAACGTAAAAAACCTTCCTTATCAGCATCAAGGATTCCAACTAATGCCACCTCAGGAATATCCAAACCTTCTCTTAAAAGATTGATTCCAACTAAGACGTCGAATTCACCCAGACGAAAGTCACGAATAATTTCTACTCTTTCAAGTGCATCTATATCAGAGTGGAGGTAGCGCACTCTCTCCCCAAGTCCTGTAAAATAGTTCGTTAACTCTTCGGCCAGTTTTTTTGTCAGAGTCGTAACCAGAACTCTAAAACCTTTTTTAATCACCTTGCGTGATTCAACTAAGATATCTTCCACTTGGTTTTTTGCGTCTTTAACATCAATGATGGGATCAATAAGTCCGGTTGGACGAATAATTTGTTCAACGATTTCCCCTTGAGATTTTTCTAATTCATATTGTGCTGGAGTGGCAGAGACGTAGAGGACTTTATCTAACTTTCCTTCAAATTCATTAAACTGCAAAGGCCTATTATCCAATGCGCTCGGAAGACGAAAGCCAAAGTTTACAAGGTTTTGCTTGCGTGCCCTATCCCCTCGATACATTCCTCCCACTTGAGGAATCGTCATATGGGACTCATCAATAATCATGAGAAAATCTTTGGCAAAAAAGTCAATCAGAGTTGGAGGCGGCTCTCCTTCAAGAGCTCCTGTTAAATGTCTGGAGTAATTTTCAATACCAGAACAAAACCCCATCTCCTCCATCATTTCAATATCTAAAAGAGTTAG
>CAYGUN010000343.1:0-2524 GCA_964353025.1 uncultured Bacteriovoracaceae bacterium | reverse complement strand
AGATAAGACCTTAACCTCTTCTTCTGAATCTTTTATATCGGCAATATCTTTAAGATAAACCGTACTACCTGAAAAGTTGGAACGAACAACCAAGTTTTCTAAATCTTCTACGTTTTGAATTTTACCTTCAACTCGAACAAGTTTTTGATCAACTGTTGTTCTTAGCGCTCCACCCGGAGTATTTGAATTACGGCTTTTAATTTGGGCCACAACATCCGAAACTGAAATATACTTTTCATGAAGCTTATCAAGATCGAGGTAAATATCGAAGGCCCTGTCTTTAAAGCCAACCAAACGCACGTCTTTTACCGAACGGTTATCTTCAAAATCTTCTTTTAGCAAATCAGCAATTTTATCACGACTACGGTTAATATTTTCTCCAGTCATCGCAATCTCAATAACAGGAAACTCCTCACTTTTTAGTTCTGTAAACTCCGGTGGATCTTTTAAGTCCGATGGTAGGTCTGTGACTCTATCTACCGCTTTTTGAATTTCATCCATAGTATCATCAACATCGACATTGGAGTTATCCATATCAATACGGACGACAATATTAGAGATTCCAGCTTGAGATGTTGAACGGATATCTTTTAATCCCGTAACCCCTCTAATTTCATCTTCAATGGGTTTAGTAATCTTTGTTTCAATATCACTTGCCGTTGCCCCATCGTAAAAAGTAACGATTGTTGCCGTTGCAAATGAAACCGCGGGATAACTTTCAGCATTCATGCGCTGGAGCCCATCAATCCCAAATAAGGTAATCCCTAACATTAAGACAATGGTTAATTTTTTATTCTCAATAAAAAACTGTGCAATATTTTTCATAGTTAAACCTTATTTAACTTACATGGCATTTCAGTATAGATACTGAAATAATCCATAAGTGTATTTATAATTGTAAGATTAGTATCAATTTCGCTAAGCCTAGATTGCAAGTGAGAATCTTGTTCACTGATAAGCTCTTGAACACTAATTCTTGCTTGCTTATATTTTCTACGACTAACTTTTAAACTTTTATCTAAGTATTTATTGGTCTCCTTCTGGTTTCTCACAACGTCTTGAAGAATATTAATGATTTTAGCAGTTTCAGCGTGAAAGGATCGAATTTGAGAAATAGTTCCTCTGGCTTGGGCCTTGTACTTGTTTCTTGCAAGTAGAACTTTCACATCTTTTGTATCTGTCTTACTACCACCAAAAGGTATTGAAACTTTAAGCCCAACAGTTCTGGTTGAGCGTCCATCATCATTATAATTATCACGGGCCGCTCCATATCCAAAGTCACGCCCAACATTGGAATACTCTCCATATAGCTCTACAGAAGGATCATTATAAGTATTGGCGATTTTTTTCTCTAACGACTCTTCTTGATTTAGTAGATTGACAATTTCATCATAAGCGGTAAATTGCAGCGGAGCCGTTTTGTAGTAACTAATCATAGATGAGCATGCCAAAACTTCTTGAATCGTATTATCGACACTGTACTCAGGAAGAATAACTTCTTTACCGTTTAATTCAGGCAATAGTCTTTTAATTGATTTTACAATTTCCCCTCTACGATACTGCAAAGAGAGGTGGGACGCCTTTCTCGTAGTCCACTGTGAACGGTATCTGGCAACTTCCCCAGAATCGGCAACTGCAGCTTTCTGTCTTCTTGTTGCTTCCTGGTACTGATGGTAAGCAGAATCAACCAGTGAAGAGAGAAGTCTTTGTTGCTCATTATTTGCAACTAGTGCCCAATACAATTTTCTGAGGTTTGATTTAAATACTTTAAGATTAATTCCTTTTTCTAATTTGGCCCTTTGAACGGCCAAACTACTTCTTCTAAGTTCACTATTTGTACTTCTGCCTAGAAAGTTTTGATACAAGTCCATTGATAGCCCAACGCTAACTCCTGCCGTGGCAGCATCAGAAATAAAAGCATTGCTAGTTTTTTGCCCGAAAGCTCCTACTGATAAATCAATTCCGTATTGAGTTGGTTTTACGATATCAAGTGAAAACTGAGATGCTCTTGTTACAACCCCACCGTCAAAATTACTTAAAAGTCTCGCATCTGACTTTCCTACTTCTCCCTTACCGTCTAATCTCCAAGAATAAGCATCCCTATTGGCCATCTCCACCTGCTTAACACCAAGAAAGCTTGCCTCAATTTCTTGGGCCGTAGGCGGGTTATTATCAAGTGCGTTTTTGATATACCATTCGCTAAAGACGACCGGCTGAGCAAACGAAGCCTGTGTGAATAGATACAATCCAATAAAAACGAGATGTTGCATGTGATGCCCTTTGTTATTCAAACGTTCGTTTAAATTTACGGCATCTCACAGGATTTCTCAAGTTTTTTTTCGTTTTATTTCACTTTTTGAATCTTTTCTGAGGCTTAGAATTTTTGGGGGCCTGCAGGCCCCCAAGTTACTATGAATCTCTTTTTTCAATAATTATGAGTTCACTATCTGGAGAGAAACCATGGTGGATGATCCACTTAAGAAACTCTGGAACATCTTTATTCACATCTTCCGAACTAAAAGGA